>JADGQH010000276.1 GCA_017881985.1 Chloroflexota bacterium
GTCTCGCTCGAGACTCGCCAGCGAGTCGAGGCCGTGATCCGCGAGCATGGCTACGAGCGGTCGAGCCGGTCGGTTCGCTCGGCGCCGCTCATCGAGGTCATCTTCCATGAGCTCGAGAGCGACTGGGCGCTCGAGATCATCAAGGGAGTCGAGCAGGTCGCGCGGGAGAACGACCTCGCGGTGGTCCTGTCCGAGATGCAGGGTCGACGCACTCCAGGGCGCCGATGGATCGACGGCGTCCTCGCCCGGAACCCGATCGGGGTGATCGCGGTGCTCTCTGACCTGAACGAAGGGCAACGAGCGCTGTTGAGCTCCCGGAACATCCCGCTCGTCGTGGTCGACCCGACTGGAGAACCGCTTCACGACACGCCGTCGATCGGCGCCACGAACTGGAGTGGCGGCCTCGCGGCGACCCGGCACCTGCTTGGCCTCGGACACCGTCGGATCGGCGTGATCGCCGGGCCAGAGAGCGTCCTGTGCAGCCGGGCGCGGCTCGACGGGTACCGCGCCGCGATGGACGAGGCGGACGTCCCGATCGATGCCGACCTCATCCGCTATGGCACGTTCCACGTCCAGGAGGGAACCACCGAGGGGCGCTCGCTCCTGCGCCTCCCGAACCCGCCGACGGCGATCTTCGCCGGCAACGACCTGCAGGCGCTCGGCGTCTACCAGGCGGCGCGCGAAGCGAGGCTGCACATCCCCGAAGACCTCAGCGTGGTCGGCTTCGACGACCTGCCGGTGGCCGCCTGGGTCGGTCCGCCGCTGACCACCGTCCGCCAGCCCCTGGTCCAGATGGCGATGGCCGGCGCGCGTCTCGCCCTGCGGCTGGCCCGGGGCGAACAGCCCTCCCAGACCCGGGTCGAGCTGGCGACCGAGCTCGTGATCCGGGAGAGCACCGCGCCCCCGCGCTAGCCTGTCGCGCCGCGCGGGCTGGGGTCGGTCGGACCCCGGGACGCGGAGGCGCCGTATGCGGATCATCTGCGATCATCGTGGGCGTGACCGCGCCCGACGCGCCCCGTCCCCCGTCCGTTGAGCGCCTGCTCGCCGCCGCCAGGTCCGACGTGGGGGTGCGCGAGCACCTCGCGCTCGTCGCCGCGGCCCGCGACGAGATCGCGGCCGAGCGAGCCCGCCTTGCTGCTGGTCAACGCCCACGTCCGATCGCCGTGATCGCGGAGGCGCTGATCGCCCGGCTCGCCCTCTTCGAGTCCCCGTCCGAGCCGCGGCTCGTCATCAACGCGACCGGGGTGCTGATCCACACGAACCTGGGCAGGGCGACGTGGCCGCGGGCGGCGATCCGGGCAGCCGAGGCGGCGGCGTCCGGGCCATTGTTCCTGGAGCTGGACCCGCGGACCGGGCGCCGGGGCCGACGCTTCCCGGCGGCCGAGGAGCACCTGGTCGCGCTCACCGGGTCCGAGGACGCGCTCGTGACGAACAACTGCGCCGCCGCGCTGGTGCTCGCGGTCGGCCTCGCCGGACGGAAGGGCGTCGTCGTCGGCCGCGGCGAGCTCGTGGAGATCGGCGGCGGCGTCCGGATCCCGGAGATCGTCCGACGGGCCGGGGCGCGCCTGATTGAGGTCGGGACGACCAACCGGACGCGCGTCGCGGACTACGAGGCGCCGCTGCGCGACGGCGCGGCGACGATGGTCCTGCGCGTGCATCCGTCCAACTTCACGCAGTCCGGGTTCACGGAGGCGCCGAACGCGGCGGAGCTCGCCACGCTGGCCCACGCGCACAGTGCGGTCGTCGTCGACGATCTCGGCTCGGGCGCCCTTCTCGACACGGCGTCCTTCGGCCTGGCCCACGAGCCGATGCCCGCCGAACGCCTGGCGGCCGGCGCCGACCTCGTCCTCTTCTCCGGCGACAAGCTGGTCGGCGGGCCGCAGGCGGGGCTCGTCGTCGGCCGCGCGGACCTGGTGGCACGGTTGCGCAAGGATCCGCTCGCCCGCGCGATGCGGCCCGACAAGACCACGCTTGCGGCTGTCGCTGCGACCCTCGGCCTCTACCGGGCGGGCGTCGCGACGCGCGAGATCCCCGTGTGGCAGACGATCGCCGTGCCCGCCGAGATGTTGCGCGCGCGCGCCGACGCCCTGACGGCGCAGTTGAGCGACGCGACGACCGCGGCCCTCCTGGCCACGGTGGGTGGAGGCTCGCTCCCGGGCGAGACGCTGCCATCCTTCGGTCTCGCGCTCGCGGAGCGGTCGGCGGCCTCCGCGAACCGGCTGCTGGACGCCCTGCGAACGGGGGTGCCGGCGGTCCTCGGCCGGATCGAGGGCGGCCGGGTGGTCCTCGACCTCCGGACGGTCGACCCTGCTGCCGACCAGGAGCTCGGTCAGGCAGTCTCGGCGGCCATGAGCGCGGTCGGGATTGCCGGATGACCGTCGTCGTCGGGACGGCGGGCCACATCGACCACGGCAAGACGACGCTGCTTCACGCACTGACCGGGATCGACGCTGACCGCCTGCCCGAGGAGCGCCGGCGGGGGATGACGATCGAGGTCGGGTATGCGCACCTGGCGCTTGCCGACGGCGACGTGCTCGACTTCGTGGACGTTCCCGGCCACGACCGGCTGGTCGGGAACATGCTCGTCGGGGCGGGGGAGATCGACGCCGTGCTCCTCGTGGTCGCCGCCGACGATGGGCCGCGGGCGCAGACCCTCGAGCACCTCGAGCTGCTCGACGCGCTCGGTCTCGTCCACGCGGTCGTCGCGCTCACGAAGGCCGACCTCGTCGACAACGACCGTGTGGCCGCGGTCGCGGGCCAGGTGCGGGCGGTGATCGACCGGACGACGCTCGAAGGGGCGCCGATCCTGGCGGTCTCCGGGGCCACCGGTACCGGGCTGGACGACCTCCGGGTGGCCCTGGCCGACCTGCGCGACCGGGCCCGCCGCGACGGTGCCGGCACGCCCGGGCGCGCGCGGCTGGCCGTGGACCGCGTGTTCGGGATGCGGGGACGGGGGACCGTTGTCACGGGAACGCTTCGCGGCGGGCCGGTGGAGCGCAACGGGCAGCTCCGGCTGGAGCCGGGCGGGTCGGTCCTGCGGCCGCGCGAGCTGCAGGTTCGCGGGACCGCGGTGGAGCGCGGCGGCCCGGGTGGCCGGCTCGCGGCGAACCTTGCCGGGGTGGACCGTGCCTCGATCGGACGGGGCAGCGTGCTCACCACGGACCCAGCCGTCGTTGCGACGGACCGGCTGCTCGTCGCCCTTCGACCGTCGCTCCGGCTCGGCGGCGCGCAACCGGCCGGGAGAACGGCACTCGCCGGCGGAACGGCGGTCCGGCTCCACCTCGGCACCGCGCAGGCCGCCGGCATGATCCGGCGAGGGCGGCGCGACGTGGAGGGCCTCCCCGGGGACGAGCGCACGGCGATCCTGCGCCTCGAGGCTCCGGTGGCGGCCGCGCGGGGCGACCGGTTCGTGCTTCGCCGGCCGTCGCCCGCGGAGCCGCTGGCCGGAGGGCGGGTCCTCGATCCCCGGCCGCCGACCGGCGCCCCGTGGCGCCAGGTCACGGCGGCGGATGTCGAGGTGCTCGCACGCGCGTCGACGGCACCCGAACGTGCCACAGCACGACTGGCCCTGCACGGCGCGCTCCCGCTCGGCGACCCGGACGCGACGGCGCTTCCCGCGGGAACTTCGGTGCGAGCCGGGGCCGTGAACCTGCTTCCGGCGCTCGCGGCCGCGGTCGTCGGCGACGCACAGGCTGCGGTGGAGGCGGGACCCGACGGCGGCGTGCCGCTCGCCGAGCTCCGAGTTCGCGCCGGCCGGGTCCTCCGGCGCCGGGCGACCCTCGCGCCCGCGGTCGCGGCCGACGCGGCGGGCGCCCTCCTCGACGCCGCGATCGCGAGCGGCCAGCTTGCGCGGACGGGGGACCGAGTCCACTTCCCTGGACGCCGGATCGGGCCGGATCCGGACGTTCTCGCCGCGATGGAGCGCCTGGAACGGGCGCTCGACACGCCGGCGCCCATCGGCCTGCTCGCCGCGGCAGCGGCAGCGGCCTGCCCGCCGGAGGGCGTGCGAGCCCTCGAGTCGGCCGGCAGGGTCGTCCGCGTCGACCGCGATCTCGCATGGTCGGCCACTACCTACGCGGGCCTGCAGGCGACCG
>JADGQH010000067.1 GCA_017881985.1 Chloroflexota bacterium
CAGCCGAGACCACGAGGGCGCGACCGCGGTAGGCGTGCAGCGCCGCGAGCGGCTCCGCGAAGATCAACTCGCGCGCGACCTTCTGTTGCAGCGGCGCGTGGGTCGCCTGCCACAGGCCCGCGGCCTCGGGGAGCGCGGACAGGTCGGGCGCCGGTGCGTCTGGCGCCAGCATCGCCGCGCGGAAGTCCCCGAGCGCGTTGTCCACGACGGCCGCGTCGCTCCCCGCTTTGATGCGCATCGCCCGGATCTGCTCGATCGCTGTCTCCAGGAGCGAGCGCGAGGGCCCGGACAGGCTGATGAGGCCGCCGAAGCGCCGGTCCGTCTGCTTCGCGATGGCCGCCGACGAGGCGTGGATCGATCCTTCGCTGTGGCCGAGCAGGAAGACCTCGCCGCACCGGTCCCGATCCGCGAGCTCGTCGAACGCGGCCTCGGCTTCGTCGACGTAGTGGGCCAGCGACAGCACCTCGAGCATCTTCAGGTCCGCCGGCGCGCTGCTCTTCGGCATGTTGACGCCGGAGCCAACTTTGTCGAAGCGGATCGATCCGACGCCGCGCGCCTGTAACTCAAGCGCGAGCTGCGCGCCGCTGCCGTTCTGGCCGGGCAGGAGCGGCGACGTCCAGTTGCGGTCGGTCGGCCCGCTCCCGGCGAAGAAGACGACGCACGGCGCGGCGCCGTCGCCCGCCGGCAAGGCGATCGTCGAGGGCAGCGTGTAGCCGGGCTTGCTGATGACGAGGTCCTCGTTCACCGCGGGGTGCTTCATGCCTGGTCCCGCGAGAGAGCGCGGCCGAGCCACGACACAATCAGCATGCTGAAAACCTTACAGCACCCCGCTTGAGAGACGAACCCGCCAGGCCGGAGGCGTCCAAGGTGTCGGACGCCGCGGGATCCTTGGTGCCGGTGCTCGCGAACAGGAGTCGCCTCACGGAATCGGCCGTGTCCGGTCCCGCCCGTGAGCCGGTCCTTTACACCGCCGACGGGCTGCAGTACGATCCGTGTGATCGATACCACGCATGGTCTTGCCGACTTGCGGATCGGTGCGGGACCGAGGTTGTCCGGCCTGTCGGGTCGCCGCCGGCGCCGGTGTTCGCTGCCAGGGAGATACCATGAACGCGAATCGGCGCCCCACTCGCATAACGGCCCTGCTTGCGACAGCTGCGCTCGTGCTCACAGCGTGTTCGGGCAGTAGCTCGCCTTCGCCATCCGCGGCCGCCGCAAGTGCCGCCGCAAGTGCAGGCGGGAATCAGCCGTCCAGCAGTCCGGCCGCACAGCCGTCCAGCAGTCCGGCCGCACAGCCGTCCAGCAGTCCGGCCGGTGCGCCTGTCACCCTGACCATCGCCGCCAATGCAGTCGTCGGTGGCAAGAGCGACCAGGAGGCGACCTGGCTCACGAATTACGTGATCCCGGCCTTCGAGAAGGAGATGGCCGCCCAGGGCAAGAACGTCACCGTGACGTTCAATGGGACGGGCGTCGCCGACGAGCAGTACAAGGCCCAGCTCGCGCTCGACCTGAAGAGTGGCAGCGGTGCCGATGTCTTCGACATGGACGGCATCTGGATCGGGGAGTTCGCCCAGGCGAACTACATCAAGCCCCTGAATCAGATCCTCCCTGCGGCTGACACCTGGGACGGCTGGAGCCAGATCTCGCCCGCCGTCCAGGCGAACATGTCGTACCAGGGTCAGCGCTACGGCATCTCGTCCGGCACCGATGGGCGCTTCCTCTACTTCAACAAGGACGTCTTCGCCAAGGCGGGTCTGCCGGCCGACTGGGCGCCCACGAGCTGGCAGGACATCCTCACGGCGGCCCAGACCATCAAGGACAAGGTCCCCGGCGTGACGCCTCTCCAGATCGACGCTGGGACGGCGATGGGCGAAGCGACGACCGCGCAGGGCTTCCTGCCCCTCCTGGTGGGGACCGGCGTCAAGCTCTACGATGAGACCACCCAGAAGTGGCAGGGCAACACGCCTCAGATTCAGGACGTGCTGAACTTCTACAAGCAGGTCTACACGACCGGGCTGGGCGATCCGCAGATCCAGCTTGCGGCCAAGGGCCGCGACCAGTCCTTCCTGGAGTTCAGCCAGCTGAAGATCGGGATCCTGGCCGAGGGCGACTACATGTGGCGAGGCGTCATCAATCCCACGGGCGGCGTCAACCCGATGCCGAACCGGGCCACCGAAGTGGGCTGGACGCTGATCCCGGCCAAGACGCCCGGCAGTGGCGTGAATGGCCAGAACTTCGTCAGCATCTCCGGTGGCGGTGGCCGCGTTCTGAACCCGAACACCAAGAATCCCGCTGAAGCGTGGGCGCTGCTGTCGTTCATGGCCTCGAAGGACTCCGTGCTCCAGTACACGAATGGGCAGCCGCAGATCACCCAGCGCAACGACGTCAACGCGCAGATCCTCTCGAGCGACCCTGTGCTCACGTTCGTGGCGACCAAGGTGCTGCCACTGACCGCCTACCGGCCCGGGTTCGCCGTCTATCCGCAGGTTTCGCAGGCACTCCAGCTGGCCAGCCAGCAAGTCTTCAATGGCAAGTCGGTCAGTGACGCCGCCACCGAGTACAACGCCACACTCGTGAAGCTCGTCGGCGCCGATCATGTCGTCTCGGGCGGCTGAGCGACCCTCTCCGCCC
This sequence comes from Chloroflexota bacterium, assembly GCA_017881985.1. Classification (GTDB taxonomy): domain Bacteria; phylum Chloroflexota; class Limnocylindria; order Limnocylindrales; family CSP1-4; genus CTSoil-043. The sequence continues at coordinate 2,629 of JADGQH010000067.1, forward strand.
CGGGGGGCTTCGACTCCTCCCGAAGCCAGCGCGGCCGCCCTGCAAACTCGCGGGGCGGTCGCGTTCCTCACGCCTGCGCTCCTGCTCATCGGCATCTTCCTCGTCTTCCCCGCACTCTGGACGCTCTACCTCGGGATCACGGACTATCGCCTGACCGGGATCCAGGCCGCGCAGCCGCAGGTGATCGGTCTCGACAATTACGCTTCGGCGCTCGGCGATCCGGCCTTCGCGAACTCGCTGTGGGTGACGCTCCTCTACGTCCTCGGATCCGCGGTCATCGGGCAGCTGGGGCTCGGCTTCGCGCTCGCCTGGACATTCCGCCGCTGGCGGGGCCCGGCCCGCAATGCGCTCGAGGTGCTGGTCATCGCGGCCTGGATCATCCCGAGCTCGGTGGTGGCCTTCCTTTGGATCGCCTTTCTCGACACGCACAATGGGACGCTCAATGCGGCCCTGGGGAATGCCGACATCCCCTGGCTCTTCAGCTGGCCTCTTCTCTCGATCATCGTCTTCAACACGTGGCGGGGCACAGCCTTCTCGATGCTGCTCTGCGGCGGCGCGTTGAACACGCTGCCGCCATCTCACCTCGAAACAGCGCGTTTGGCCGGCGCCTCCAACTGGCAGCAGCTGCGTGACATCGTCCTGCCCTCCATTCGAGGCCACCTCCTGACCAACCTTCTGCTGATCAGCCTCTGGACCTTCAACGATTTCACGCCCTACCTGATCACAGCGGGAGGTCCGAATTTCGCCACCGATACGCTGCCCGTGTACATCTTCCGCAACGCGCTGATCAACTTCCAGCTGGGCTACGGCGCCGCAATCTCGGCCATCCTCCTGCTCATCAACCTGGTGATTGCGCTCGTCTACCTGCGGCTGCTCCGAGCGAGAAGCTGATGGTCAGAGACGGCACGACGCCCACGCCGGACTCGATCCCAGGACCGTCCGAAGCCGCCCTGCAGGTCCGCCGGCTGCTGAGCCGAATCGGTTTCTACCTCTTCATCGTCATTGTCGGCGCCTATTTCGCACTGCCCATGCTGTGGCTCGTCTTCGCGCCGTTCGACCCGCACCCCACGCTTGCGGCAGCGGTGCCCTCCTCTGTCACGCTCAGCAACTTCTCGGACCTGCTGAAGAACCCCAACGCTCTGCGCTCGCTCGTAAACTCCATCGTGCTCGCGGGGGCCACGATGGTGCTGGTGGTGGCCGCCGCGGCCCCCGCCGCCTACGCGCTGAGCCGAGTCCGGATCCCCGGGCGTGACCTGCTCCTCTACGTCCTCCTGCTGTTCTCGTCGGTGGTGACGGGCACCGCCGCGATGGTCCCGCTCTTCCTGCTCGTCTTCAATCTTGGCCTCATCAATACCGACGTGGGTGTCGTCCTCGTGCTGGCGGGCGGCCTCATGCCGGCCGGGATCTTCATCCTCAAGGACTTCGTCGATTCGATGCCCAAGAGCTATGAGGAGTCGGCCCGGGTGTTTGGGGCCAGTTCGTTCCAGATCCTGCGCGACATCGTCCTGCCCTACGCTCGTCCGGGCCTGGCGGTAATTGCGGTATGGGTGGTCGTCAACGTCTGGAGCAACTTCCTGATCCCGTTCATCCTGATCCGTGACCCGGGCCTGATGCCGGCGGCCGTCGTCGTCTACAACTTCTACACGGAGGGCGGGCAGGCCGACCTACGCCTCCTTTCCTCATTCGGACTCCTCTACTCGATCCCGGTCGTCGTGATGTACCTCTTCGTCAATCGCCGCTACGGCTTCCGCTTCTACGGAGGGATCAAGGGCTGATGGCCGACCTCGAGATCCGCGGCCTGACAAAGATCTTCCCGGGCGGCATGCGCGCGCTCGACGGCCTCGACCTGCAGATTCAGGACGGGGAGTTCTTCGCCCTTCTCGGTCCATCCGGCTGCGGCAAGACCACCCTGCTGCGCTCGATCGCGGGCCTGGAGACGCCTAACTCCGGCGAGATCCACATCGGCGGCCGCGACGTGACCCGCCTGCCGCCCGCCGCCCGGGACGTGGCGATGGTTTTCCAGGACTACGCGCTCTATCCGCACATGACGGTCGCCGACAACATCGCCTACCCCCTGAAGGTCCGCCGGGTCGGTCGGAAGGAGCGCCGCGAGGCCGCCGAGTCGGTGGGCAGGAGTCTCCAGATCCAGGGCGCCATGCTCGATCGACGGCCGGGCCAGCTGTCCGGTGGTCAGCAGCAGCGGGTGGCGCTTGCGCGGGCGATCGCGTACCGGCCGCACGTCTTCCTTTTCGACGAGCCCCTCTCGAACCTCGACGCCCGGCTCCGGCTCGAGGCTCGAACCTTCCTCAAGCAGCTGCAGCGGGAGCTGGGCGTCACCACGGTCTACGTCACTCACGATCAGGCGGAGGCACTCGCCCTCGCGGACCGGATGGCGGTCATGGACCAGGGCCGCATCCGCCAGCTCGACACGCCCTCGAACTGCTTCCTCCGACCGGCCAACACGTTCGTGGCCGCCTTCATCGGGTCGACGCCCATGAACCTCCTGCCGGCGACGGTGCAGGAAGGCACGTTCGAGGTGGCCGGGCAGAAGGTGATGATCCCCGAGGCGATTCGAGCGAAGGTCAGCGTGGGAGACACGGTGATCCTGGGTGTCCGCCCCGAGTATGTATCGGTCAGCCCGACCGAGCTGCCGGGCTCGCTGACCGGGACCGTCCGCGTCCTGGAGAACCTGGGCGTCGACTCGCTGGTCACCGTCGAGGTGGGCGATCTGCGGGTCCAGGCGACCGTTCCGGAGGAGCGGGTGCCGGCCGTCGGCGACCGCATCTGGCTCGCGCCCGACCAGCGCCGTCTCCTCGCCTATCGACAGGACGACGGGGAGCAGGTCGGAGCACCGAAGGTCGCGCAGTCCGACGCCCCGGCCCTCGTGCCGGGTGCCGAGTGATCCGGCATCGGGGGCGCTGGACACCGCAGGATCGTCAGGAGGCGATCTACCGCTACCTGCCGTTCGACGTGCCGCCGGGGACCAAAGGGATCTCCGTCCGGTACGGGTACGAGCGCGGACCCGACGCGATCCTGGACCTGGGCGTCACGGACCCGGAGCGAGTCCGGGGCTGGTCCGGCAGCGAGCGTCGCCATGTGGTGATCGGACCTCGGGCCGCCACGCCCGGCTACCTCGCCGGGCCGATGACGGCCGGCCAGTGGCAGGTTCTGATCGGCCTCTACCGTGTCCCTGCCGAGGGACTCGCCTACGAGGTTGAGGTCGAGCTCGGAGCGGTGGATCCAGGGCCGCTGCCGGCGCCGCCTCCTCGCCCTGAACGGCCGCCTCGGCGCGGCCTGCCGGCGGCCCCAGGACGGCAGTGGCTGGCCGGGGATCTCCACAGCCACACGATTCATTCCGACGGGGTCCTGACGCCGGCTGCGCTGGGCTGTCTGGCCGCGGAGCGGGGCCTGGACTTCCTCGCCGTCACCGACCACAACGGCGTCGCCCACTTTCCCGAGCTTCCCGGGGCCGGAGCGCACGCCGGGATCCTATTGCTGCCCGGCCAGGAGGTTACGACCGACGAGGGCCATGCCAATGCCCTGGGGGCGATGCCCTGGATCGATTTCCGCGAGCCTTCCGACGCATGGCTCGCAACAGCCGAGGCGAGCGGCGGCCTTCTCTCGCTCAATCACCCAGTGGCGGGTCCCTACAGCTGGCGCCGCCCGCTGATTCGGCGGCCGCCGCTGGCGGAGGTCTGGCATTCAAGCTGGGACCACCGGAGCGATGCGCCGCTCGACTGGTGGGCCGCCTGGGGTGGCATTCCGGTCGGTGGCAGCGACTTTCACCTGTCCGGCAGTGACGGGCTGCCCGGCGAGCCGACCACCTGGGTCGAAGCCGAGGAGCTCAGCCTGGGCGCCATCCTCGCCGCTCTCCGGGCGGGCCGCGTAGCGATCTCGGCCGGGCCGCGCGGGCCGGCCGCCGTGCGCCACGAAGACGGGATCGTGATACTCGGTGCCGCAGGTGCCGCGCTGGTCGGGCCGGACGGCTTCCGTCGCCCCACTCGTGACGAGCGCGAGCGGGTGCCCGCCGGTCCCGGGCCCTACCGAGTGGTCGATCCCTCGGGGTCGACCCTGGCGCTCATTCCCTGAGGCAGGTTGGAGGACGCATGGACCGAGCAGCGGTGGACGAGCTCCGGCTCGAGAGCATGCGGCGGAGCGTCCGCCTGCTCTACGAGCGCAATCGCCAGCGCGGACATGCCGCGTGGTGCGACCGTGACTATGACTTCGTCTGCCCGTCGAGCGTGACCTATCCCTTCCAGTGGTTCTGGGACTCCTGCTTCCACGCCATCGCGCTCAGCCACCTCGACACGGCGCGCGCCGAGTCAGAGATCGCCGGGCTCTTGGCGAACCAGCAGCCCGACGGGTTCATCGCCCACGTCACCTTCTGGCAGCGCGAGGCGTACCTCGATCGCCTGTCGAGCTATGCCATCGCCTATCGGACGCCGTACATCTCCGACTGCATCCAGCCGCCACTGCTCGCCGAAGCCGTTATGGCGGTCGCCGCAAGGGGCCGCGGTGCCGCCTACCTGCGGGAGGTGCTGCCGGCCGTCCGTCGCTATTACGACTGGCTGCGCGACGTGCGGGACCCCGATCGCGACGGCCTGATCGCCGTGCTCCAGGCGGACGAGACAGGGCTCGACCACTCTCCGAAGTTCGATGCCGAGCTGGGGCTCTCGGGCGACGTGGGTGACGACTACACCGCCGCCTGGCACCGTGTCGCCGACCCATATGCCGAAGTCGGCCGCGATCCGGCGCGCATGTTCGCCCTCGATCGGTTCATCGACGAGGACGTGATGATCAACACCATCTACGCCGAGAACCAACGGGTGCTGGGCGAGCTGCTGGCCCAGGTTGGCGAGCGGGATGCTGCCGCGGACTTTGCCGCGCGGGCGACGCGGACGAAGGATGCGCTCGTGGCCAAGTGCTGGGATCCCGAGGCTGGGCTCTTCTGGGACCTGGCCGGCCTCGACGAGCATCCGCTCCGGACCAGCACGATCACCAGCCTCTTTCCGCTCCTGCTCCCGGACCTCGACGCGGCGATCGCGGCGCGGCTGGTGACACAGCTGGAGGATCCGGCCACGTACGCTGCGCCCTGGCCCGTTCCCTCGGTCTCACGAGCCGAGCCCTCGTTCCGGCCCGGTCGCGCCGGCGACGACCTCGTCTGGCGCGGTGCGACGTGGGTCAACACCAACTGGTACCTGGCCCGGGGGCTGCGCCGCCACGGCCGGCCCGACCTGGCCCGCCGGATCGAGGATGCGACGGCGGCGCTCATCGAGCGCTGGGGGTTCCGCGAGTACTACGACGCGCTGACCGGCGAGGGGCACGGCGCGCCCGATTTCAGCTGGTCAGCCGTGATCCTCGATCTCCTCGAGGCTCGTTCAACGGAGGACGCCGTCAGCCGGGTGCGCGAGGAGCCAGCAGCCGGAGGGTCCTGATCTCCCAGGGGGCGAGCTGCAGCTGGACGCTGCGGTCCTGGACGGGCAGCCGGGGCCCGGCGTTTCCGAGCAGGTCGGCCTCGTATGCCTCCAGGAAGGGTCCCCGGATGAGGGCGACGCTTCCCTCGGGGGTTTCGCAGGCCAGCCGCAACTCGAGCCAGTCGCCATCGCGCCGGAGCGCCGAGAGGGTCAGGCCGTTGCCGTCGACGGCCAGGCCCTCGCCGGCCCCGAGTGGGCCGCCGGCGGGGCCCGTGCCGGCCGCCACCATGAAGGGATGCCGGTAGCGTTCCGCTTCCCCGACCACGTCGGCCTCGACCCACGACCCACTGTGCGGGTAGAGGCCGAAGGCCAGGCTCCATGGACCCCGACACTGCGCGCCGGGAACCTCGAACTGTCCGCCGGCCGGGTCCCGCCGATACGGGTTCGCGTCACGACTGAGATAGCCGGTCGCCCGCAGGATCGTCAGGCCGATGGCCCGACCGTCCTCGTCCAGCTGATACTCGGTCACCTGCGGCAGGAGGATCGCCAGACCGCCCGCGTCCACGAAGGCGCTGGCCGGGAACGCGGCCTGGCCGACCTCGCCATGACCGCCTTCGATCGTCAGGCCGCGGTCGACGACCGCGAACTGGCCCTCGGCGCTGGAGTGATCGGCCGGGAGGGGGAGGGCCGCCACGAACCGCAGGCGGTGGTCACGGCAGGAGTTGTCGAGTACGACGCGCAGGCGCACGAAGGGCTCGCCGGCGCGCAGCTCGAGTTCCGTCGTGATCGGCACGTCGGCCGTCTCCGGGGACCGGCCCGTGCCGTCCGGGGCGGCCGCCAGGGGCCACCGGTACGTTGACCGCACCTCCAGGACGCCGCGCACCGGCCCCCGTTCGCGGACGATCACCTGCGTCCCGAGTGGCGCCACGATCGGCCGTTCGTGCGCCGTGGGCGCCCAGTTGTAGGTGTCGCCGAAGTCGCCCTCGTCGACGAGCCGGCCGACGCAGGCCGCCCGTCCCTTCCCCGCGTCCATGGCATCGACCCGGATCGATCCGTCCTCGGTCACGTCCACGGCGATCCGGCCGTTGGCGAGCCGCCGGTCTCCCACGGACACGGGATCGTCGAGCGTGCCCTCGCCCTCGACGACCCGAAGGCCGGACCAACCGAGCGCCGGGGCCGGCACGCGCGCCACCAGGCGACGAACAGGCGCCGCCCGGACGACGACCCGCCACGGGCCGGTCTCCTGGGCGGCGGCCGCGTCGAAATGACGTTGCAGGACCGACAGCTCGAAGGTGCTCGGATCCTCGGCAACCTCGATCTCCAGCCGCGGCCCGCTCGCGCCGGCTCTTTCGTCGCCGCCGTCGCGGGTCCCTGTCTCGGTGGAAGCCACGATCCGCCAGTCGCGCACGTGGCGCCCGAACAGCTCCGTGCCGTGGATCCGCAGGAAGAACTCGCGGGCCCGGTCGAGCGGCATGATCTCGTCCAGGTGCACCGGCGCCTCGCGCGCCAGATCCTGCGCGGTCGTCCGCGAGCCATCGGGCAACTCGATCGCGACGGTCCGCCATGTCTCGGGGACCGACGTCCGCAGCTCGACCACGTCCCGACGCCCGACGGGGCTCGGGTTCGCGATCATGACGTGCCCGGTGGCGACCCCCGCGGCGAGCGCACCGACAGCGCGTTCGGCCACGGTCTCCGCGATCTGGGCGCCCTCGCCGAGGCGGACCAGCACCTGGTCCACGACCGCGTCGATGGAGCAGCCGCAGATGGAGTCGTGAGCGGACGAGGCGATGACCTTGCCCCAGGCCAGCTCAAGGAACGGCGTGTAGCCTGGCCGGCCCCACAGCGCGCCCAGCGGTTCTGCATAGCGGGTGAGGGCCCGCTCCGCGCGGGCCATCGCGACCTTGATGTCGATGCGTGCGGACGTCACGTTCATCAACTGGTTGGCCCGCGCACTGGATCGGAGCTCGCCCCGCCACACCGTGCCGGCCGGCGGCGTCCCCGCGAGGTAGTCGTCCAGGGTTTCGACCCGCAGGCGCCAGCGCTGCTGGGTCGCAGCGAAGGCGTCGATCCGCGCCATCAGGTCGTCGGCCGGCGTCGTGTGGTCCGCGCCGCACATCGCCAGCAGGGGGTCCGGACCGAAGAATGGGCCGATCTGCTCCTGGAGCGCCTCCAGGCGCTCGTTCGCGAGCTCGGGTCGCTCGAGGAGAGACAGGCCGTTCCCGTAACCGTCAGGAAGGTACTCGGCGGTCACGGCTGACCCGTCCGGCGAGATCCAGAGGAAGACATGACGGTCGATCGCGTCCGGGACGCCCCGCCAGACAACCGCTCGCTCGATGCCGGCCCTGCGCAGGATCTGGGGCATCTGGGCGACGTGCCCGAACATGTCGGGCAGGTAGCCAACGACCATGCCGCCGCCCAGCTGCCGGGCGCGCTCCCAGCCGAGGCGCAGGTCGCGGACGATCGTCTCCCCGGAGACCAGGAACTGGTCCAGCAGCACCTGCCACGGCCCAATTGCCAGGCGGCCACCCGCCACCAGGCGCCGGATTCGCGGCTCAGCCTCCGGACGGATGTGCAGGTAGTCGTCGATCGCCGCGAGCTGGCCGTCGAGGGTGAAGCGAAACCGCTCGTCCGCCTCGAGCTGATCGAGGACCCGGTCCATCATCTCGACCAGGCGCACGCGGAAGACCTGGAAAGGGAGATACCACTCGCGGTCCCAGTGGGTGTGCGGGACGAGCACGACGTCGGTGGGATTGGTCATTGGATCTCCCTGCCTCGCTCGATCGAGCGGCCTGCTGATCGAGACAGGAATATCATGGGACTCCACTGCTTGCGTCCATACGGTATCGATTACACCCTCCGACCTGGGCCCAAAGAGTCAGGCGCATGCCCACCACGATCACCGATGTCGCCGCCCGGTCCGGGGTCTCCTCGGCCACGGTCAGCCGGGTCCTGCAGGGCTCGCCGCGGGTCAGCCCCGCCGCCCTCGAGAGGGTTCAGGCAGCGATCGCCGAGCTGGGGTACCGCCCGTCGGGAGTGGCTCGGTCGTTGCGCCGCCAGCAGACCGGGACGCTCGGGCTCATCGTGACCAACATCAACAACCCGTTCTACCCGGAGATCGTCCGCGGCGCGGAGGATGCCGCCCAGCGGATGGGTGCCTCCATCATCCTCTGCAACGCGGCCGAGGACCCGGAACGCGAGATCGCCTACCTGGACCTGCTCCTCGAGCGGCGCGTCGACGGTGTGATTGTCGCGGCAGGCGGCCTGACGAAGCGGCATGAGGACTTCCTGAGCGCGTTCCCGTCTCCCCTCGTCCTCATCAACGCGGACCTGCCGGGTGGCCAGGTTCCCGCCGTGCTCAGCGACGATGAGGCCGGGGGCCGGGCCGCCGCCGACCACCTCCTCGAGCTCGGTCACACGCGGCTGATCCATATCTCCGGGCCGGCAGTTCGCGAGGCGGTCTCCCTCCGGCTCGATGGCGTGCGGGCGGCGATCGCGGCTTCGGACCGCGCGGTCACCCTCGAGGTGGTTGAGGGGGACGGTTACCTGGCCGGCGGCCTGGCGGCCAGGCAGGTGGCCGAGCGTCTCCAGCCCCCATACGCGATCATCACCCACAACGACGTGACTGCCGTCGGAGCGATGCATGCGCTCTTCGAGCTCGGGATCCGAATCCCGGATGAGGTCAGCGTCGTCGGATTCGACGACATCGCGCTCGCTGCCTTCACGAACCCGGCCTTGACGACCGTCGCCCAGGACAAGTACGCGATGGGCCGGCTCGCGGTCGAGACGATCGCACGGCTGCGCTCCGGCGAGGCGGTCACAGGCAACCAGGTGCTGCCCGTGCACCTGGTGGTTCGCCGCTCGAGCGGCCCGGCGCGCTGACCGCCCGGGGTTGATGCGGTCCTCGTCGTTCTCGTCGGCACGCACCTTCCCGGAGCGCACGACGGGGCAGGGGGTCCGGAATGCCGGCCCAGGGCGCGGGCGGGCCTCCCGGGTCCGGCCGATCCGGTCCCCAAGGCTTTACGACGCCGCGGCACTCGGCTACAGTGGTTGTAATCGATACCACGCCGACGGCGTGTCGCCCTCCACTCCACTCGATGATCGCGAGGAAGGGAGTGGCGCCGATCGGAAACCCGCCGGGACCGTCCGGGAATCGAGTCGGAGGGCGTTGGATGGCTATGGAGCAGCCGATTCGACTCGGCGTCGTGGGTCTCGGCCTGATCTGGCAGGCCGTCCACATGCCGAACCTGCTGGCGCTTCGCGACCGCTTCCAGGTGACGCATGTCTGCGATCTCTCGGCGTCGTTGGCGACGAGCACCGCATCAGACCTCCCGGGCGCGGTGGCGAGCTCGACCGACTGGCGCTCGGTCTGCGACGACCCCGATCTGGACGCGATCCTGTTCCTGACCCCAGGCGACCACGCGCCGCAGGTCCTGCGCGCCCTCCAGGCCGGCAAGCACGTCCTGGTCGAGAAGCCCCTCTGCGTGACGGTGCACGAGGCGCGCGATCTCGAGCGGGCGGCCGCAGCGGCCAACCGCGTGCTCCAGGTCGCCTACATGAAGATGTACGACCCGATCATCGAGCAGGCTCGCGAGTCCCTCGCGTCGGTCGGCGCGAGGAGAATCGTCCGGGTCACGGTGCTGAATCCTGCAGATGCTCCGCAGTTCGACCACGTCGCCCTGCGACGCCCCGCCGATGTCGACCCTGCCGCGATCGAGGCCGACAGCGCCTACGCGCTCGAACGATCGGGCGAGGCGCTCGGAGACGCACCGCTGGCGCTCCGTCAGCTCTATTGGGGCGCCCTCCTCGGTTCCGTCTGTCACGAGCTGTCCCTCCTGCGGGCCCTCGGGATCGGCCTGCC
>JADGQH010000277.1 GCA_017881985.1 Chloroflexota bacterium
CTCGGGTGAGGAGGGTGCGCTCTGGGCCGCCTGGAAGGCCTCCATGTCAGGGACGTCCCACGTGCTGGCGACGCGGTTGCTGCCGTCCATCGCGACGTAGCTGGTCCCGCCCGATGCGACGGCGGACATCTGGGCGATGAGCTGCGGCTTGAACTTCAGCCACGCCTCGACATCCTTGACCGCCGCAGTGACCACGATCTTCGGCATTCTTGCCCCTCTTGGAGGCGCGTCTCGACAGCCTGGTAGCAGGGACGCCCCCCAGTGCGAAGGCGGCGAGTATGCGGTTGGGCGTGCCTGTTGCCCCCGACGAGGCCAGCAGGCGGAACAGCCACGCCGACCAGAGCGCCACGAGCCTGACGGTCCGCGGGCCCGCCATGTGTGGCTGCGAAGCGCCGACCCTACGTGGTCGTCGTCGCACTCTCCTGGTCGCCATGCCAGAAGCCCGCGAGGGCGCCGGCCACGGCCCGCTGCTCGGCGGGCGTCAAGCGGCCGCCGAACTCGCGCTCGATGACGCGCAGGTGCTCAACGAACGCCTTGTCATGGCGCCGCCGTCCTTCGGGCGTCAGGACGACGCGGACGCCGCGTCGGTCGCCGGGGACCGGCTGGCGCTGCACGAGACCGGCCGCCTCGATGCGATCCACGAGCCGGGTCAGGCCGCTCCGTGTGAAGAGCGAGCGCTCCTCGAGCTCCTGCATCCGGAGCCCGTTCCCGGGGGCGTCGTAGAGCTGGGCCAGGACGTCGAGCCACGTCATCGGGAAGCCCTCGCGCTCGACGAGATCGCGCTCGGCGACGCGCAGCACCTTGGCGCCCGCGAACAGCACGCCGCGCCACGCATCGTTCCAGGTGGTCTCGGGTCGGGTCGGGTCCTCGTCCGGTTCCATGGGCAGAGTGTACCAGATCAGTCTCTGGTGTCGCAATAACTGCTAAGTAACTTATTGACAATGCAGTAGGTGCCTATACACTGGGCGACAGGACCGACGGTGAGACGTCCCCACCGTGGCCCTCGGCGACAGGGAGCCACCACCATGACCACGCTCTTCGTGCGACACCAGGCTGCCGACTACACGGCTTGGCGCCGGGCCTACGACGCATTCCAGCCGAAGGCGAGGACGCTCGGCGTCCAGACGGACACGGTCTACCAGACCGCGGACAACCCAAACGAGATCACCGTGACCCACGACTTCGCGACCCTGGAGGCGGCCCAGGCGTTCGCCGGGAGCCCCGAGCTGCGGAGCGCGATGCACGACGCCGGCGTCGTCGGCGCACCCACGATCTGGTTCGCCCAGCGCGCCTGATCCATGCTTGCTTTGAGCCGCCTGCCCGCCCCGGCAGGCGGGCGGCTCCGCGGCCCTCGCCACGGGAGCGACCGGCAATACCGGCCCGGGACTGCTCTCGGAGCCCAGCTGATGGAGACGCCCCGATGAGCGATGCAACGAGCTCGGCGAGAGTCCAGGCGCTCGCCGCAGCGACGCGGCCTTTCATGCGGTTCTTCACGGAGTCCGCGTATGCGCGCAAGGCCGGCACCCCGGGGGTGAGCGATTTCGCCGTCGGCAACCCGCACGAGATGGCGCTGCCGGGACTCGTCGCAGGGCTGCAGCGTTGGGCGGTGCCCCAGGACGAGCGGTGGTACGCGTACAAGCTGAGCGAGCCCGAGTCGCGGGAGGTCGTCGCCGCCTCGCTGCGCGACTGGCGCGGCATGCCATTCGAACCGGCGGACATCGCGATGACCAACGCCGGCTTCGGCGCCCTCGCGATCGGCCTGAAGGCAGTGACCGACCGGGGTGACGAAGTCATCTTCAGCCTGCCGCCGTGGTTCTTCTACGAGGCGCTCTGCGTCGAGGCGGGGCTGGTCCCGGTCAAGGTGGGCACCGTTGCGGCGACCTTCGACCTCGACCTCGACGCGATCGCCGCGGCGATCACCCCGCGGACCCGCGTGGTCATCGTCAACACCCCCAACAACCCGACCGGCCGCATCTACCAGCCGGAGACGCTGCGAGCGCTCGCTCGCCTGCTTGAAGAGGCATCCCGGCGGAACGGCCGGACGATCTACATCCTCTCGGACGAGCCGTACAGCCGCATCGTCTTCGACGGCCGCCCGTTCCACAGCCCGACCGCCTTCTACGCGAACACGCTGCTCGCCTACAGCTACGGCAAGGTGCTCCTGGCGCCGGGGCAGCGGCTGGGGTTCCTCGCCCTCCCGCCGACGATGCCGGACCGGGAGCGGCTGCGGCAGGACATCATGCTGGTCCAGCTCGCCGGCGCGCACATGTGGCCGAATGCCCTGCTGCAGCACGCGCTGGGCGACCTCGACCGTCTCTCGATCGACGTCGCCCACCTCCAGCGCAAACGAGACCGGATGGTCGAAGCCCTCCGCGGGATCGGCTACGAGGTTCACTCGCCCGAAGGCACGTTCTACCTGCTGCCGAGGTCGCCCTGGAGCGACGATGTCGCCTTCGCCGATCTGCTCGGCGAGCGCGACATCCTCGTGCTGCCCGGGTCGGTGTGCGAGATCCCCGGCTACTTCCGGATCTCCCTCACGGCGACCGACGACATGATCGATCGCGCCCTTCCAGGCTTCGCCGCCGCCTTCGAGCATGCGCGCGGACACGAGGCGGGCAGCGCCGGCACCGGCGGGCCGGCGACTCGCCCGTGAGCACCGACCTTGCCGCCGGGACGTGGGCTGCAGTGCAGGACCGCCCGGACGGCCCGTCGTCGAGCTCCAGCCTCGTGATGGAGAGTCTGGCGGCATTCCAGGCCGCGCCCTGCGCGTCGACCTGGTACGGCTTCGTCGTTCGCCTGGGACTTCTCGTCGACGCGTCGGAGATCCACGAGCTCCTCGGGGATCGGGACCCATTCCCCGGGGTCACGGCGCTCGCCCTGGCCGACGCGAAGCTGGGCCGGGGTGCCTCCGCCGGACGCGAGGCGTTCTGAAGGACCGGCTGACCGGCTCACCGCTGCCCGCGCTGTTCGTGGATCGCATCGACGGACCCTCGTGGCCAACGCTGACAGGCTATGTCAAAGATAGTTGACAACATGTTGACTATCCATTACATTGGCCATGTCAACGATTTTTGACATGGGAGACGCCGATGACATTCCTGGAGAAGAGCAACTGGGTCGTGCTCGTCGTCGGCGTGCCGACGCTCCTCGTCTACGTGGCCCTGGTCGTGCCGCAGGTGCTCGGCAAGTCGATCGCCGACGTCTCCTGGGTCCAGCCGATGATCTTCACGATCGCCGGCTTCGTCGTGGCGAACATCCTGGGCAACGTCGTGGCCGCGGCCACGAACCCCAAGGAGGCGGACAAGAACGACCAGCGCGACCGGGAGATCGACCATTTCGGTGAGCGGGTCGGCAACTGGCTGATGATCGCCGGCTCGATCACCGCGCTGGTCCTCGCGATGGCGATGGCGGACCACTTCTGGATCGCCAACGCGATCTTCCTGGGGGGCTTGGCGGCAGCCCTTGTGAGTTCCGTCACCAAGATCGCGGCCTACCACGGGCCGTTCCAGAGATGGTGAAGCCGACCCTCGTCACGAACTCGATCCGGTCGCTCAGGTTCGCCAACGGTGAGATGACCCAGGCGGAACTCGCGGATCGAGTCGGCGTGACCCGCCAGACGATCATCGCCATCGAGCAGGGCAAGTACTCGCCGACGCTCGAGATGGCCTTCCGGATCGCCCGGGTCTTCCGCGTGCCGCTCGACGAGGCCTTTCAGTACTCGGACGAACAGCCATGACCAATCGACCGCCGCCGGCGGCCGTCGCCGGACACCACGACCACCCTCACACCGATCAGGAGCACCCCGTGTCAGAAACGTCGAAGAAGTCACCATCTCTGCCGCCGCGTTGGTTCATCCGCTCGTTCTGGGTCGCGCAGCGCGCCGTCTATTCGGTCACCGGCGGCCGGTTTGGCCTCCGGACCGCGACGGCCGACCATGAGGGCTATATGCGTCTGCGGACGGTCGGTCGCCGCAGCGGCGAGGAGCGCATCGCCATCCTCGCCTACTTCGAGGACGGCCCCGACGTGATCACCATGGCCATGAACGGCTGGGCCGATGCCGAGCCCGCCTGGTGGCTCAACCT
>JADGQH010000068.1 GCA_017881985.1 Chloroflexota bacterium
TGCGCCGCGAGCGCATCCGCCTCGGCACCGTCGCCGGCAAGGCGCTGCGCAGCAAGGTAGTGGCTGGCAAGGCCGCCGGCGAGCTCGTCCGTTGCCAGGCTTTCGAAGAAGCGAGCCGCGGCGAGGTGGCGGACCTTGCGGTCGCGCTTCGCGAGGGTGTTGTAGGCGACCTCGCGAATCAGCGCCTGGACGAAGCCGTACTGCCCGCGTTCGGGTGAGCGCGGGTCGACGTCGAGCGCCAGCAGCTCCCGCCGGACCAGGCCGCCGAGCCGCTTCTCGAGCTCGTCGGACGCCAGGCCGGAGACCGCGGCGAGCCCGGCGACCGAGAAGCTCTGGCCCAGGACTGCGGCATCCTCGACCACCCCGCGGTCGGCAGGATCGAGGCCGTCGAGGCGCGCGGCGATGAGCGCCGTCAGCGTCTCCGGGACGGCGAGATCGTCGAAGTCGCCGACCGGCTGGTAGGCATCGCCCTGGAGGACGAGCCGGCCCTGGGCGAGCAGCATCCGGACGGTCTCGACCGCGTAGAGCGGGATGCCGTCGGCGCGCGCGACGATCGCGCGGGCCATCGTCGCCGGCAGGCCCGGCACGAGACCAGCGAGCAGGCGCTCCATATCATCGGGCGGGAGTGGCTCGAGGGTGATCGAGGTGAACGAGCGCTTGCCGGCCCCCCAGCCCGGGCGGCGCTCGAGCAGCTCGGGTCGGGCGAGCGTGATCACCATGATCGGGGAGCTTCGACTCCAGTCCATCAGGTGGTCGATGAAGTCGAGCAGGCCCGTGTCGGCGTGGTGCAGATCCTCGAAGACCATGACCACCGGGGCCTCTGCCGCGAGGCGCTCGAAGAAGGTCCGCCAGGCCGCGAAGAGCTGGTCCGCACCGACGCCGGTCTCCAGGCCGAGCAGGGCGAGGAGCGCCGATTCGATCCAGCGTGCCTCCACCTCGTCGGGCACGTGCGCGCGGACGATCCGGGCCACGCCTGCCCGCGTTGTCGCCTCGTCGTCGGTCTCGGCGAGGCCGGCGCGACCGCGGACCATCTCGCCGAGCGCCCAGAACGTGATCCCGTCACCGTAGGCGGGGCTCCGGCCCTCGTGCCACCAGACGGGGTCCAGCAGGCCGTCGAGGTACTTCAGGAACTCCCAGGCGAGGCGGGTCTTGCCGATGCCCCCGGGCCCGATGGCGCTGACGAGCCGCGACTTCCCCTCGCGCTCGGTGGCGTGGAAGAGGTCCTTGAGCTGGCGCAGCTCCTCGTCCCGCCCGACGAAGGGTGCCTCGAGCGACTCGCTCCGGTTGCGCCCGCGTCGCTCCGCGACCACCCGGACGGCTCGCCACGCCGGGACCGGCGCGGCCTTGCCCTTGAGGACCTGCTCGCCGGCCGGTTCGAACGTGATCGCGTCCGCCGCCGCTCGCTGCGTCGTCTCGCCGACGAGGACCACGCCCGGTGCCGCGGCGGACTGGAGCCGGGACGCGGTGTTGACGAGGTCGCCGGCGACCATGCCCTGGTTGGTGGCGCCGACGGTGACCGCCGCCTCGCCGGTCAGCACGCCGGCACGGGCCGCGATTCCCGGACCGAGGGAGCGGACCGCATCGACGACCTCGAGGGCGGCGCGGACGGCGCGCTCGGCATCATCCTCGCGGGTGATCGGCGCGCCCCACACGGCCATGACCGCATCGCCGATGAACTTCTCGACGGTCCCGCCGTGGCGAGCGATGACCTCGCGCGCCAGGTCGAAGTAGCGCGTCAGGACCTCGCGGACCTCCTCGGCGTCGCGCTCCGCGGCGAACGGGGTGAAGCCGACGAGGTCGGCGAACAGGACGGAGACGAGGCGGCGCTCGGCGACGGGTCCGCCTGTCGCCGGGCCGGGGGCGGCCGGCGTGCTCGCCCGCGGGGCGGCCGGACGCGCAGGCGCGAGGGCGAACGGCGTCCCGCACTCTGCGCAGAACTTGGCGCCCGGCGGGTTGACCGTTCCGCACGACGGGCAGCCAGCGGCCAGGCCCGTTCCGCATTCCACGCAGAACTTGGCGCCGCCAGGATTCTCGGTGCCGCAGGCCAAACAGGTCACGTGGCGGCTGCCTCTCGGGTGCGGAGGTGGGCACGGTTGGGAACGAGTGCTGAGGATACGACGGCCGCGTGGAGCGCGACCGCCGCGATCCGGCTACCTGCCCACGATTCCACCGGGAACGCGGCGGAAGCTACGGCGAGCCGCCCGGAAGGCCCGGGGGGACCGGGACGAGGGCCGCGAGGACGCCATCCGCCGTGGGTGCCGGCAGCCCCGGCTCCTCGGCCTGCTCGGCAGCCCGGGCGGCCATCTCCGTGTCGAGCACGTCGGCCAGCCTGGGCATCCTGATGGCGAAGACGCCTCGGTAGACAGGCTCCAGGCCAGCCGTGATCGCCCGCTCCTTCGCCGTGACAGGTGCGGCGTACCGGAAGTGGATGGTCGTCCCGGCCGCGGAGGGTTCGAACTCGATCGTCTCGAGCATCCGCACCGGCTCGGACGGGGTCGTGTGCGTCCCGCGGTCGGTCAGGTAGTCGTACGGTCGCCAGTCGAGGATCTCCTCCACGACGCCCCCGTTGGCGCCGTGCGCGCAGTGATTCGTGGCTCCCACGGTGCGCCGGCCGCCCGGGGCGTCGGCGAGCGAGACCCCCGTCACGCCGACCTGCCATGAGGGCCGCCGGGCGGCAGCCGTCACGAACTCCCAGGCGAGCTGGGGCGGGGCGGCCGTGGAAACGGAGAACGTCAGCCACGCCTGCGCCGGCGTGACGAACACGCGCTGGCGCGCCTCCTCCTCCTGCCAGCGCCGTTCGAGATCGTGGACCCACGTCGTGACGTCTCCGAGGTGCTCGTACGTCTCGGTGAGCGGCTGCATGCCGAGGGCCGCCGGTTCGATGGCCACCGCGTCGACGCTCGCCTGCGTCAGCAGGGCATACGCGCCGATCCCGAGCCGTTCCACGACCTCGTTCTTGAGGAGCCGATGGACGACGATGACGTCCGGCCCGAGCAGTTCCTCGCGACCGGCGATGCGGTGGCGCAGCGCCATCCCGTGGTGCACCACGAACTTGAGATTGAGGTCGGGGATTCGCACGCAGGCGTTGCACGTGCATGACGTCGCCTGGCGGACGTCGCGACGGCGCCGGCGGAACCCGAAGTAGCAGCGTTCGATCGTATCGAGCAGGAGCGAGCCGTCGAGCTTGTCGGCGGGCGCGAAGACGAACGCGGCGTCGCCCTCGAGCTTCGCGAGCCGGAAGGTCGGGCGCAGGGCCGTGACGATCGTGCTGATGAGATCGGCCAGGATGTCCTGCGAGTGATCGAGCTCGACGCCCGCGAGGTAGCTCGTGTAGCCGGAGATATCGGCGATCAGGAGACAGACGGGCTCGGGCTGGAGCATGTGACCCCCCTCGGTCGAATCATATGGCCTCGCCCCTGGTCGCGTCGCCGACTGCCGATTCCGCTGTGACCGGGCACGACCGCGCTACTGCCCGCGTGGGCCCCCTGGGCGGCTGCGATCAGGCGCCGATGGCGGCCGCGCCGACGAGTGCCGCCGGTCCAGATGGCTCCGGCCAGTGGCGGAGGCTTCCGCGCGCGAGTGCCTGCTCGAAGTACGACCCATTGGGCCGGATGCCGTCGAGGCCGCCGGCCGACACCAGGCGCTCCAGGAGCGGCGCCAGCTGCGATCCGTAGACGTGCATGCATGGCTCGGGCCGGACGCCGGGCCACGAGTAGCAGGAAACCACGGTCCGCCGCTCGCTCGTCGGGATGCCGGGCGGCAGCGCGTCCCAGGCGGGATCGCCCGGCGCGAACTCCCACTGGTCCAGGTTGCCCTGCGGGATGCCCTCGATGCCGCGCACGATCGGCGGGATGTTGTCGAGCAGGTAGGGGTCCACGGCGAGGTCGCAGATGACGGCGTGCCCGGGCAGGACGCCGATCCAGGCATTCGGCACCACCGGCACGGACGGGTCGCGCCGCGCGGTGGCGTCGACGAGGACGTCCGTGACCGCCAGGCGGCCCTTCAAGTAGCCCGCGTCGCTGGTGAGATTGCGGCCGACGGTGACCACCTCCACGCCCGGCAGCCCGGCCCGGCCGAAGGCGTCGTTTCGGGCGTCGTCGCCGTACTTCGTCGCGAACTCCACCGCGTGCCGGCCCACCCGCCCGGCGCCCAGGATCGTGACCTTGACCGTGGACCGGTGCGGGTTCAGCAGCGTGGGCCACGTCCGCTCCAGCGCTGCGAACGCCGAGGAGACGCCGTTCCACGCGACGCTGCGCAGGTTCTCCACCAGCCGCCGGCCATCCTCGCTCCTGATGAGGTCGAGGCTCAGCGCGTCGATGCCGAGCTCGCGCAGCATCGCCACGCGCGCCGGCCGGGTGGAGAAGTGGAGCATCGACACGAGCACCGCGCCATGCCGGAGCAGCTCGTAGCGTCCTTCGGGCGCGCGCAGCACCACGACGACGTCCTGCCGGTAGCAGTGCTCCTCGTCCGTGATGTGCACGTGGGGCGACACCGTGCTGTAGTCCGTGTCGCTGTAGCCCATCCCGGAGCCGGTCCCGGTCTCGACGTAGACCTCGGCGCCGTTCGACGCCAGCAACCCGATCAGCGGCGGCAGGAAGTCGCGCCGCTCGCTGGCCTCCCTGTGCATCCGCGGGAACCCGACGGTGATGTGTCCAGCAAGCATCCGAATCCTCCCGCCCGACGAGGCGACACAACGCCGTCCTGGTGAGGGTTGGGGCGGTCACCGCGAAGGGTCGGACGGCGGCCGGGCGCGAACAACTGCTGGCAAGCACGACCGGACGGTCCACTTGGCCCCAACGATCGGCGACACGAGCAGCGCGCCGGCGCCTGCCGCGTCAACGATGGAGGCGGAAGGCCCACCGGGTAGCGGTCCTTCGGGCCTTGACGGAGCCGCCGCAGCGGCAGACTGTCGGTCCATTGCCGCGTCGACGACCTCGCGGCCGCGAGATCACCCAGGAAACCGGATGCGAGAGGCAGGAGATGGCGAGCGACCGCGGGCTCACGATCGGCTTCCCCCGCATGTACAACGAGCCCGGCGAACGGCGAGCCTTCCTGCCACCGCTCATGGGCTTGCTCGCGAGCATGGAGTGCGACGTCTTCGTCGAGGCTGGGAGCGGGGCCGGCATGGGCTTTTCCGACGACGACTATCTGGCCGCGTCGCCACGCGTGCGCATCGTCGATGAAGCCACGGCGTACCGCCAGGACATCGTGGTGGTGCTGCGCGCGCCCGAAGGACGCTACGAGCTGCTCCGGCGTGGCGCGATCCTGCTCTCGATGCTCCACTTCACGACGCGGCCGGAACGCGTCGAGATGCTGGGCCGCCTGGGCATCGAAGCCATCGCGATCGACATGGTCACCGGCGACGACGGACGACGCCTGGTCCAGAACCTGCGGGATGTCGCCCGCAACGGGCTGGCCGCGGCCTTCGACGCCCTCGAGCGGCGCTGGCCACCGCTGCTCTCGCCCATGCGTTCGCCGATCAGCGTCACGATCCTGGGCGCCGGCGGGGTCGGCAAGCACGCCATCGAGTGGGCCGCGAAGTGCGGCGACGAGGCGCGTAACGAGCGATTCGTCCGCGAGGGCCTGGCCGGGGTCGAGGTCGTGGTGGTCGAGCAGAACCTGTCGGGCGACGAAGCCTACTTCCGGCGCCGCCTGGCCCAGACCGACATCCTCGTCGATGCCACCGCGCGACGCGACACATCGCGTCCCCTGTTTCCCAACGCCTGGCTTGGCATGTTGCCGGCGCACGCGATCGTGTGCGACCTGGCGGTCGATCCGTACCTGCTCGACGACGACCCTCCGGTCGTGCGCGGCATCGAGGGCATCCCCCAGGGCAACCTGGACCAGTGGGAATTCGGCCCGCAGGACGCGGCCTGGGACCGCCTGCCGCCCGGGATCCCGACCGCACAGCGACGAACCGTCGTCTCCTGCTACTCGTGGCCGGGCGTCCAGCCTGAGTCCTGCATGCAGGCCTACGGCGCGCAGGTGACCCCGCTCCTCAAGACGCTCATCTGGTACGGCGGGCTGCCGGCGATCGGACCGAACGGCTCGTTCCACGGGCGGGCACTCTGGCGCGGCAGCCTGCGTCACTGGCTGGGCGAGGACCCGATCGCCTGACCTGGGCCGATTCCGCGGCGGCCGACGGGTACAATCGCGCCACCCGTCGACCGGGATGTTCAGGGGGAGAGGTCCCGGGCGCCACGGCTTCCGGCAGTCTCGACCCGCTCGTCGTTCGGGTCCCGGTCGCTGGCGTCCCGCGAGCCAGGAGTCATCGAATCGTGCGAGCCGTGACCATTCCCAAGAATCACCTGATGCTCATCGCCGGCCTGGTCTGGTGCGCGGCGGGCGCCATGGTGTGCATGATCGGGCTGCCGCTGGAGCTTGGGCTGGCGCCCTCGCACCTGGTCCTGCTGCCGCTCGCGGTGGCGATCTTCCTCGCGTTCTACTTCTTCGTCTTCTCCCGACTCGTGCGGAAGCACGCGGGTCGAATCCGCGCGCGAGCGGAGGACCGGCTCCCCTTCTGGCATTTCTTCAACGCCTCGTCCTGGGCGGTGATGGCGGTGATGATGGGCGGCGGCATCACGCTCCGCCTTTCGCACCTGATGCCGGACTGGATGATCGCGTTCTTCTACAGCGGGCTCGGCGTGGCGCTCTTCCTGTGTGGGGTTCGCTTCCTGGGCGTCTTCGCGCGCAAGGACGTCCTGGCCCTCGCACCCGAGCGGCTCAACTCCGACCCCTGACCGCACGCGCGCCGCAGCGACGTTCCCCGGCCCGAGATGTTCGTCATCCCAGCCGACTCACGAGAGCAGACCTGCCGCGCGCGCGGCGTCCTCCGCGTCGGGAAGTGTCGGCTGAGACGCGGTGCCGCCGATCCCGAGCGTTGAGAGCGAGCCTGCCGCGACGCCCAGCGCGAGGCAATCGAGGACCGGGCGCCCGGCGAGGAACCCGGCGACGAAGCCGGCATCGAACGAGTCCCCGGCGCCGGTCGTATCCACGATATCGACGGCGAGCGAGGGAACTCGCGTGAGGGTGCCGTCGCGTGCCACGGCGATCGCACCGTCCGTTCCGCATTTCACCGCGACGACGCGTGGCCCCGCGGCGACGAGCGCCCGCGCCGCGGCCTCGACGTCGGTGGAGCCGGTGATCCGCGTCGCCTCGGCGGCGTTCGGCAGGAACACGTCCGTCTCGCGGAGAATCTCCCACAGCCCACCGTCCCATGCTTCGCGCGGATCCCAGTTGCAGTCCGCGGAGGTGGTCAGGCCCGCCCGGCGAGCCGCCCCGAGCCTGGCGGCGAGCCGGGGTCGCAGGGCGTCGAGCAGGAACACGCTGCCGATGTGGACATGCCGAGCGCGCGCGACGAGCGCCTCGGGGATGTCCTCGTCGCGCAGGAGCGGCATCGTGCCCGGCGCCGTGAGGATCGCCCGATCCGAGCCGCTGGTGAGAATGACCGAGGCCCCGGTCGGCACGTCGCGGTCGACCCGGCAGCCCGCGACGTCGACGCCGCGCGCCCGCATCGCGTCGAGCATGAAATGCCCCATCGGGTCGTCGCCCACAACGCCGACGAAGGCCGTCCGCAGGCCCAGGCGTGCTGCACCGCAGGCGAAGATCGCCGAGGAGCTGCCGATCACGAGGTCGATCGAGTCGACGAACCGCTCGACCTGGCCGAACGACGGCGTCGGGTCGGTGGCCCGGACGACGACGTCGGGGTTGATCTCGCCCAGGACGAGGACGTCGATGTCGCGCCCGGCATGCGGCTCCCTGCGAGCCGGGTCGGTCATGGTCGGATCAGGAAGGTCATGGGCATCCCTCGCAACAGCGGTCGGCGTGATGCTACTGCGCGATCTGCGCAGCAGCAAGCCCGAAAGCACGCAGAACGCGCAAGTCCCTTGACATATCGCGCGAGTGTGGGGCAGTCTCTGCGCGTGTTGAGCAGCAAGCGTCGCGCGCAGCTGCTCGTCCGCCTCAACGAGGAGGGCCGGGCGAGCGTGAACGCCCTTGCCCGGGACCTGGGCGTGACCCCCTCGACGATCCGTCGCGACCTGGCCCGGCTCTCCGTCGACGGCGCCCTGGTCCGGACGTACGGGGGGGCGGCCGCGGGGACGGCCGTGCCCGGGCGGGACACGGCGGACCCGCGGCTCTGGGCCAAGCGTGCGATCGGGGTCGCCGCGGCCGGCCTGGTCGAGGACGGCCAGACGATCGCGATCTCCAGCGGGACGACCGCACTCGAGCTGGCGCGGCGCCTCGTCGACCGGCGGCTCACCGTCATCACCAACGCGCTCGATGTGGTGGGCGTGCTGCTCGACCGACCCGGCATCGAGCTCGTGGTTCTTGGCGGCGTGGTCCGGCCGAGCATGCACTCGATGCTCGGCCACCTCCCCGAGCTCGCGCTGCGCGAGCTGCGCGCCGACGCCCTGTTCATGGGCATCGGGGCGCTGAGTGCCCAGCACGGCCTGATGAACGACGCGATCCCGGAGATCCTCACCGACCGGGCCCTGCGCCGCGCCTCCACGGCCTGCGTCGTCCTCGCCGACAGCTCGAAGCTCGGCGCGGTCGCCCCGGCATACGTGTTCGGGATCGAGGAAGTCGACACCCTCGTGACCGACGCCGATGCCGACGCCGGGCAGGTCGCCGCGTTCGAGACACGGGGCGTGCGCGTGATCCTCGCCGCGACCCCGGAAAGGAGCACGTCCAGCACATGATCGAGGGCATCATCCCCAGGGAGATCCGCGAGGAACCTGCGGCGATCCGCAGCACGCTCACCGACAGCCTCGAGGCGGCTCGTGAGGCGGCCGCCGGGCTGCGACTCGCCGGCGTCCGGCGCGTCCACGTCATCGGCAACGGGACCTCGTACCACTCGTCGCTCGCCGCCGCCACGCTGTACCGCCGGAATGCCGGTCCGGACGATCCGATGGTCGTCCCGCTGACGGCGGGCGAGTTCCGGACGTACCTGCCGCGACTCGGTCCCGGTGATGCCGTGCTGGGCATCTCGGCCTCGGGAGAGTTCCGCGACGTCGTCGCCGTGGTGGAGGCGCTTCGGGGCCACGTACCAACCGTCGCGATCGTCCACGTGCCCGGGAGCACGCTGGACGTGACCGCCGACCATGTCGTCCGCTCCGCC
Source organism: Chloroflexota bacterium (assembly GCA_017881985.1). Taxonomy (GTDB): domain Bacteria; phylum Chloroflexota; class Limnocylindria; order Limnocylindrales; family CSP1-4; genus CTSoil-043. Next base: position 9,119 of record JADGQH010000068.1, read on the forward strand.
GGCGGGCCCAGCCACGTCCCGGTCATGACCAAGACCTTCGCCGCGACCCTCGTCGCGACCGAGCTCGTGCTTGCCGAGCTGCTGGGCGGGGATCGTGCGGATGCCATCCGGCGCGAGATCCGGCTCGCAGCGGACCACGCCGAGGCGGCGATCGAGGCCGCGGAGCCCCGGGTCGTCGCCCTCGCGGACACGCTCGTCGGGGCCGGCCACCTGTTCGTCGTCGGGGGCGGCGGCGCGCACCCTGCCGCGCTCGAGGCCGCGCTCAAGCTCAAGGAGATGGCGATCGTCCACGCGGAGGGCACGGAGTCCTGGGAGATGGCATCCGGCGTCGCGACCATCGTGGACGCGGACTCGGTGGTCATCGCGCTCGCGCCGTTCGGACCCGGACGGGCGGCGACGCTGGACGTCGCATCCCACGCCGCTGCGTGGGGCGCCCGCGTCGTCGAGGTTGCCCCGGAGTCGTCCGTCCCGGGCGCCGACCTGCTCCCGATCCCCGCCGGGGCGGCGGAGGACCACGCGTCGCTCACGGCCGTCGCGCCGGTCGCGCTCCTCGCATTCGTGCTGGCCCGCCGTCGAGGCCACGATCCGGACCATCCGGGGTGGGTGGAGCGATATCACAGCCAGGGGCTCACCCACATCCTGGGCGTCTGAGTGCCGCGTTCCGCGAGTGGGCGGCGCCCCGCCCCTAGCGGCGCACCACCGGACACGACCGAGGCGACCGACGTTCGAGCAACGTGACAGGAGGAGGATCGATGCGCACATCCGTTCAACGGCTCGGGGGCCGCGACGATCCAGCATGAAGGGAACGAGATGACACGGATCGTGCTCGTCGGCGCGGGGAGCGTCGAGTTCACCCGGAACCTGCTCGGCGACTTCCTGTCGTATCCCGAGCTGCGCGACGCCGAGATCGTGCTCCACGACATCGACAGCGATCGCCTGGCGACGGCCATCCGGATGGCCCGCTGGACCGCCGGCGCCCTGGACGCAGCGCCGGCCGTCACCGGCAGCCTCGACCGGCGCGAGGCGCTCCGCGGCGCCGACTTCGTGATCAACACGATCCAGGTGGGCGGCGCGCGCGCCACGCAGCTCGACTTCGACATCCCGGGACGCTACGGCCTCCGTTACACGATCAACGACACGATCAACGTGGGTGGCGTCCTCCGCGGTCTTCGCACCATCCCGGTCGTGCTCGGGATCGCCGCCGACATGGAGGACGTCTGCCCGGCCGCGCTGTTCCTCAACTACACCAACCCGATGGCGATGCTCGTGCGCGCCGTCGACGAGGCCCTCGGCCTGCCGACCGTCGGGTTGTGCCACTCCGTGCACTGGACCGTCCATACGCTGGCCGGCTACCTGGGCGTCCCGTTCGAGGAGGTGATCGCGGAGTCGGCCGGCGTGAACCACCTCGCCTGGATCACCCGCCTCGAGCACCGGGGAACGGACCTCTACCCGGCCCTGGCCGCGTTCATGGGGGCGGGTCGCGCGCCCGACGACGACCTGGTCCGCGCGGACCTGTTCCGTCGGTTCGGGTTCTATCCCACGGAATCGTCGGAGCACCACGCCGAGTACAACCCGTGGTTCATCCCAAAGGGCGACCTCGTCGAGCGGCTCCACGTCCCGATCGGGGAGTACCTCGCGCGGGTGGCGCACAACCTCGAGGAGTACGAGGACGCGAAGCGCCGGCTCGCGGCCGGCGAGCCGTTCGAGATCGAGCGCAGTGGCGAGTATGCCGCGGTGATCGTCCACTCGATGACCGCCGGCGAGCCTGCCCGGATCGTCGCCAACGTGCCCAATGACGGCGGCCGCCTGGTCCCGAACCTTGCCCCCGACGCCTGCGTCGAGGTCCCAGCGATGGTCGATGGTCTCGGGGTGCATCCCGTGGCCGTCGCGCCCCTCCCCCCGCAGTGCGCCGCGTACACGCGGCCCGCCGTCGACACCCAGGAGCTCACCGTCCGCGCCGCGCTGGACGAGGACCGCGACCTCGTCTACCACGCGGTGCTCACAGACCCGCAGGTCCAGGCCCGGTTGACGCTCGACGAGGCCTGGAGCATGACCGACGAGCTGATCGCCGCCGAGGCGGAGTGGCTGCCGGGATGGCTCGGTGGCGCCGCCGCGGACTGGACATCCTGACCAAGGGAGGAACGGCAATGCGCACCTTCAGCGTGTCTCGCAGCCCGCGCCTCGTGGTCGCGGCCACCCTCGCCCTCGTCGTCGCGGCCTGCGGCAGCGGCGCCCCACCGGCGACCAGCGTGCCCTCGCCGTCGGCCGCCGCGCCGTCAGCTGCCGCTGCCGGATCCGCCGCGCCGGCCGCGTCGGCGTCCGCGGCCGCGAGCGCATCCGCGACGACGTCCGCGGCCGCCTGCGGAACGTACGCGGGCCCGCCGGCCAAGATCACCTACGCCATGTGGGGCGACACCACAGAGCTCGCCAACCAGCAGAAGATCGTCGACGCCTTCTCGCAGCTGAACCCGAGCATCACCGTGAAGGTAACGGTCGCCGACTGGACCACGTACTGGGACAAGCTCCAGACCGATCTCGCGGGCGGCAACGCGCCCGACGTGTTCCTGATGGACGGACCCCTGTACCCCGACTACCAGACGCGCGACCAGCTGCTCGACCTCACCCCGTTGATCGCCCGTGACGGCTTCGACACCGGCCAGCTGGTCGACCTGGCGGTCAAGGACTTCACGGCCCCCGACGGCCACCTGTACGGCCTGCCGCGCGACCTCAACACGATCGCGCTGTTCTACAACAAGACCATGTTCGACGCGGCCGGCCTGCCGTACCCGGACGACACGTGGGACTGGGCAAAGCTCGTCGACGTCGCGACCAAGCTGACGAAGACGTCCGGCGGCAAGACCACGCAGTGGGGCTTCTACACCGAGACGACGGACATGGAGAACTACTGGTCGTCGCTCGTCTGGCAGGCCGGCGGCGACATCCTCAGCGCCGACAAGAAGAGCGTCGTCATCGACTCCCCCGAGGCGGCGGCCGGCATCCAGTTCCTCCAGGACCTGATCTACAAGGACAAGGTCATGGCACAGCCCGTGGCCAGCGCCACGGGTGACATGTTCGAGAACGGCCAGGCCGCGATGATGGCCGACGGCTCGTGGCTCGTGCCGACCTATACGACGGCGGGAATCAACTTCGACGTGGCGCCCCTGCCGAAGGGCCCGGCCGGCCAGGCGACCTCGGTCAACCCGAGCGGCGTCGTCGCCTTCAAGGGGACGAAGTATCCCGACGCCGCCTGGGAGTTCATCAAGTGCTACACCGGCCCGAAGCTGCAGGCGATGATCGCGTCGCTCAAGGCGTCGATGCCGGCCAACAAGCAGGTCCTCACCGACCAGTACGCGACCTCGTTCGCGGGTGGCAAGACGTTCGCCGACGCGCTCGCGTATGCGCACCTCAAGCCGTCGTTCAAGGGGTACAACGAGTTCAGCACCGCCCTCCAGGACAAGCTCGACAGCAAGGTGTTCAACGACAACCAGCTGACGGCGAAGGCGGCACTCGACGAGATCACGCCGGCGCTCCAGAAGCTGCTGGGCCAGTGAACGAGGCTCGCGGCCACGCGGGCGACGAGGCGCCCGCGTGACGTCCACGCCGCGCCTCGGGGACCCGGTCCGGGCGGTCGACACGCCGCCCGGCCGGTCCCGGTCCGGGTCCGG
>JADGQH010000278.1 GCA_017881985.1 Chloroflexota bacterium
CGATCCTCCTGCCGCTCGTGCCGCATGAGGTCGTCGACGAGGAACGAACGAGTCGCCTCCAGCTCCGTCCCGGCCGCGAGAGCGGCGAGTGCGTCGATGCCGTCCGCCAGCCCCCGGATCCGCGCAAGCGCGGGCGCGAGCTCGCGATGCTCGGTCCGCAGGCCCGCGCTCGTCTCCGCCCAGCCCGGCACATGGGCCCGCACCTCGGTGCCGCCACGGAGCGCTCGGAGGGCATTCAGGATGACGGCCACGTCGATCGCCTCCTGGAGCAGCGCCCCGGCCACCACGGGCAGCGCGCCGAATGCCGCGAATCCCATCGCCACGAGCGACATCGCCATCCCCGCGACGACGCTCTGGATGGCGATCTGGCGGGACCGCTTGGCGAGCCGGATTGCCTCCGCGAGTCGGTCCAGGCGATCCACTGTGATCACGAGGTCAGCTGCCTCGGAGCTGGCCGTCGCGCCGCGGGCACCCATCGCTACGCCCACGTCCGCGATGGCGAGCGCCGGGGCGTCATTGATGCCGTCGCCGACCATGACCACCGGGCCGAGCGCGTCGGCCATCTCCTGGCGGACCGCGTCCACCTTGTCCACGGGCGTCCGCTCGGCCAGGACCCCGTCCACGCCGATTGCGGCGCCAACCATCTCCGCGACGGAGGCGTGGTCGCCGGTCACCATCACGATCCGGGTGATGCCTGCCCGCCGGAGCGAGCGGATCGCGCGCGGCGTCTCCGGGCGGATGGGGTCGTCGAGCACGAGCGCGCCGGCCAGGCGGTCGTCGGCCCGGACGAAGACGTGGGTGCTCCCTTCGATGGCGCCGCGCCGGCGCAGCTCGCGTGCCCACGCGGGGAGGCTCCCGCCGCCGTCACCGACGTGACCCGCGAAGTCCGCCGATCCAACCTGGACCTCGCGGCCGTCGACGCGGCCGGACACGCCCGAGCCCGGCGTCTCGACGACGTCGGTCGGGAAGGAGAGCGTCAGCCCCCGCTCGCGCGCCCCGTGGACGATGGCGGCCGCGAGGACGTGCGGACTCACCTGGTCGACCGACGCAGCGAGCCGCAGCACGTCATTCGGATCCACGCCGGGCGCCGCCTCGACCCCTGCCAGCCGCGGCCGCCCCGCGGTGAGCGTGCCGGTCTTGTCGAAGAGGAGCACGCGGGCACGGGCGAGCGTCTCCAGCGGCCCGCCGCCCTTGACGATGATCCCGCGTCGGGCGGCACGGCTGAGGCCCGCCACGATCGCGATCGGTGCGGCGAGGAGCAACGGACAGGGCGTCGCCACGACCACCACGGCCAACGCCCGAACGGGATCGCCGGAGATCAGCCAGGCAAGCCCTGCCACGGCGAGCGTGAGCGGGACGAAGAGAAGGGCATAGCGGTCGGCGAGACGCACGAAGGGCGCCTTGGATCCCTCGGCCTCCCGGACCAGGCGGACGATGCCTGCATACGTCGATTGCTCGGCGACGGCGATCGCCCGGAGATCGAAGGGCCCGCCCGCGTTCAGAGTCCCGGAGTTGACCTGGTCTCCTTCGGCGCGTGTGACGGGTCGCGCCTCCCCCGTGAGGGCCGATTCGTCGAGGACTGCCGGGGCGCCGTCGACAAGTCCGTCGACGGGGACGACCTCGCCGGGCATGACCATGAGACGGTCGCCGACGACGACGGCGTCGATCGAGCGAGTGACGAGCTCGCCATCCTCGTACCGATGGACGTCCCGCGGCGCCCGGCTCAGGAGCGCCGTCAGCTCGCGATGCGCACGCCCGGCGGCATAGCGCTCGAGCGCCTCGCCGGTGGCGAGCATCAGGCCGATGATGGCCGCTGCGACGAACTCCTCCATGGCGAGCGCGCCGCCGATCGCGAGGACCGCGATGACGTCCACGCCCGCCTTGCCGGCAAGCAGGCCGCGCAGGATCGACCAGGCGAGCCGGATCCCGACGATCGCGGAGGGCACGACCCAGGCGATGGTCGCGAGGTCGTCCCTGCCCATCCACGAGAGGGCAAGGCCGAGCGCGAGCCCGACCGCGCAGAACGGGAGCAGCGCGGTGGCGAGGAATCCAAGGATGCGAGCGGGCAACGTCGGGGATGGCATCCGTCCAGTCTATGGCGGCCCATCGCGCGCTTCGCGAGTCCCCGGTCCCGCGGAGCCGTGCCGTTCGGCACCCTCGCGAGCGGATCTTGCCGCGAAGCGCAGAATCGGGGTCGGCCGTCGGCGCACCACGCCCGGCACCGAAACCGCGGGAGATCGAGCATGACGATGCGCCTGGAGCTCGCCGAATCGCCGGCCGTCGCCAGCGGCCTTCTCGCGAGCGCGGGGGCGCCCCTGGCTCGCGTTGCCGACGAGGTCCGCCGGCGCGGGACGCGGTTCGTCCTGATCGCGGCCCGCGGCACGTCCGATCACGCCGCCACCTACGCACAGTACGTCCTGGGTTCACGGAATGGGCTCCCCGTCGGCCTCGCGGCACCGTCCCTGTCGTCGCTTTACGGGAGCGGCCCACGCGTGGGCGAGGCGCTCGTGATCGGGATGAGCCAGTCCGGCCGGTCACCCGACATCATCGCCGTGCTCGACGATGCGCGCCGCCAGGGCGCGTTGACGCTCGCGATCACGAACGACCCGGGGTCGCCGCTGGCCGACGTCGCCGACGTCGTCGTTCCCCTGGAAGCCGGGCCGGAGCTGGCGGTCGCGGCCACCAAGACCTACGTCGCCGAGCTCGTGGTCGTGGCGCTTCTCTCCGAGGCGCTGCGCGGCGGCGAGCCGGATCCCGGGCTCGCCAGGCTGCCCGCTGCGCTCGCCGGGACCCTCGACCTCGAGGCGTCGATCGTCGAGCTCGCCGGCCGGCTCGCGCCGGCGCCCGCCTGCGTGGTCCTGGGGCGGGGGTTCCAGTACGCGACCGCGCGCGAGTGGGCGCTCAAGCTCAAGGAGGTGGCGGGCGTCTTCGCCGACGCGTACTCGGCGGCCGACTACGAGCACGGCCCGATCTCGCTCGTCGAGCCCGGGCTGCCGGTGCTGGCGGTCGTGTCGAGCGGGCCGACGCTGGCCGGCCTCCTCGTGCTGCTCGAGCGGCTCGCGGCGGACGGCGCCGACCTGCTGGTCCTGTCCGATGCCGCCGAAGCGCGTGCGCTCGGGACGGGCTCCCTCGCGCTTGCCGGCGATGTCCCTGAGTGGCTCGCGCCGATCGTCGCGATCCTTCCCTGCCAGCTGCTCGCCTATCACCTCGCGATCGCGCGCGGTCGCGACCCGGAGGCGCCGCGCCATCTCCACAAGGTGACACTGACGCGCTAGCTGGCCTCATGCGCCGGGTGAGGCTGTGGCGCCGCGTGAGCCGCGGCGCCGGTGACCCCGCGGCGTCAGGGTGTCGTCGCGGCGTCAGGCTTCAGCCTCGACGGGCGGGCCGAAGGCCACGCAGCAGGCGCGGGGGATAGTCACCGGGCGAGGCCACCGATCGGTCTCGCCGACGCCGGAGCGGATCCCGTCGAGCATCGCCAGGTTCATCGCGCAGGTCAGGCCGCGATGGTCGGCCACGAGCGCGTCGAAGGGGCAGTTGCGCAGCACGACGAGCGACCCGTCCTCGTGCGGCTCGTAGCCCGCGCCGCGAAGCGCGCCGAGGAGCGGGTCGACGGGCTGCCCCGCCCGAGCCGGGACCCCGTCAAGCTCGTGCAGTGCCGACGCGCCGAGCGCCTCGCCGCGGGCGCGCGCGCCGGCGAGCACCGCGGTCGGGTCCATCATCTCGAGGGCCGCGGCGAACAGGTCGGCTGCCTGCACATAGCGCCGGGCCGGCAGCGACAGCTCCACGGCCTCCTCCGCGCGGCGGTAGAGCTTCGCGGGCCGCCCTGCCCCGGGACCGCTCCGACCACGCAGCCGCCGGTATTCCGCGGTGAGCAGGCCGGCGCGCAGGAGCCGCTCCAGGTGGAACGCGACCAGGGGCCGCCCGATCCCGAGCGCTTCGGCGGCCTCGTCCCGACCGACCGGCTCGTCGCGGCCGGCGACGTACTCGTAGAGCCGTCGGCGCGTCGGCTCGTCGAGCGCGGCGATCGCTCG
>JADGQH010000279.1 GCA_017881985.1 Chloroflexota bacterium
GTCGGCCAGATCACCCTGGACCGGGACGACCTGTTCGCGATCGAGGCGCTGGGCCCGCGCGGCGAGCCGGCACGCCGGCTCCACACCGTTCGGCATCGCCTGGAGGTCAGGCTGGGTCCCTACACGGTCCTTGGCCAGATGCACACGAGGCCGGGTGGGCGTCCCCTGGTCGCGATCTCACAGCGGTCGCCCATGGTCCCGCTCACGAGCGCGACGATCGCCTTCAACACCGGGGATGGCATCGAGGCGGTTGATGTCGAGACCCTGATCATCAACCGGTCGCTGGCGGAGTGGGTTCGGACCGACGTCGGCGACGACCTCCCGTCCCTCGTCGGCGTGCCGGTGGCCGCGCCGCACCCGGCGATCTGACCCGGCTGCGTCGCTCGCCGCTCGCCGCCCCGGTCGCGCCACCGCCGGTTCCGCGCCCGCGTCGTACGATCGATGGCGTGACCCCCGATCTCACCGCGACCCTGAAGAACCTCCCCGCGCGCCCTGGCGTCTACCTCATGCGCGACGGCCGCGGCATCGTGCTGTACGTCGGCAAGGCGCAGAGCCTGCGGAGCCGCGTCCGGAGCTACTGGCAGAAGCAGAGCCCGTACGGGGAGGCGCACCGGATCCGGAGCGTCATCGACCGCGTCGCCGACGTGGAGTACACGCTGACCGACTCGGTGGCCGAGGCGCTGCTCCTCGAGGCGAACCTCATCAAGCGCTTCAAGCCGCGCTTCAACGTCCGTCTGAAGGACGATAAGAGCTACCCGTACATCAAGATCAGCCTGGGCGAGGACTTCCCGCGGATCGAGCGGACGCGGAAGCTCGTCGAGGACGGCAGCCGCTACTTCGGGCCGTACGCGTCGGCCAGCAGCGTCGACGAGTCGATGAACCTGATCCGGCGGATCTTCCCGTTCCGGACCTGCACGCTCGACATCCGGGAGGGAAAGCGGGCCCTCCAGCGGCCGTGCCTGCTGTACCACATCAAGCGCTGCCAGGGACCCTGCATCGAGGCGATCTCGCGCGAGGCCTACCGGGCTGACATCGCGCAGGTCGAGCTCTTCCTCGAAGGCCGCCAGGAGACCGTGGCACGGGGCCTGCGCCGCGAGATGGAGGCCGCCTCGGAGCGGACCGAGTACGAGCGGGCTGCGGCCCTGCGCGACAAGGTCCGCTCGATCGAGCGGACGATGGAGGACCAGAAGATGGCCGCCTTCGCCCGGACCGAGCAGGACGTCCTGGGCCTTGCCCGCGCAGGCGGGCAGGCGGCGGTCCAGCTCTTCGTCGTCCGAAACGGGAGCCTGATCGGGCGCGACGTCTTCCTTCTCGAGGCCGACCCCAGCGCGGGGGACGACGAGGTCCTCGCCGGGTTCGTGGGGCAGTACTACGCCCGGGCGTCGTCGGTCCCGCCGGCCCTCCTCGTGCCCACCCTCCCGGCCGACGCGTCGGACATGGAGGCATTCCTCGCGGCGCGGCGCGGCCGGCGCGTCCGGCTCCTCGTGCCGCAGCGAGGCGAGAAGCGACGCCTGATGGAGCTCGCGGGCCGAAACGCCGCCGAGACACTGGCCCGCGAGCAGGCGCGCTGGCTCGCGGATGACGGCAAGACCCTGATCGCGCTCGAGGAGCTGGCCGGCGCGCTGGGCCTGGCGGCATTGCCGATGCGGATCGAGTGCTACGACATCAGCACGTTCCAGGGCAGCCAGACGGTCGGCAGCATGGTCGTCTTCGAGGACGGCAAGCCGCGCACCGGCGAGTACCGGCGGTTCCGCATTCGCGACGTGCCCGGCCAGGACGACTTCGCAGGCCATGCGGAGATGCTGCGGCGCCGCCTCCATCGAGCGAAGGCCGGCGAGGAGGGGAGCGCCGAGGAGCTGCGCTGGACGCTGCCCGACCTGATCGTCGTGGACGGCGGGAAGGGCCAGCTGAGCGCGGACGTGGAGGTCCTCGCCGCGCTCGGCCTCGGGGAGATCCCGATCGTGGGCCTCGCCAAGGAGCGCGAGGAGCTCTTCCTCCCCGGCCGCCCGGACCCGGTGGTCCTGCCGTCCACGTCGCCCGCCCTCTATCTCGTCCAGCGGCTCCGTGATGAGGCGCACCGGTTCGCGATCACCTACCACCGGGACCTGCGCCGGAAAGCGGCCGTCAAGTCCGCCTTCGACGACCTGCCGGGCGTCGGTCCGGCCCGCAAGCGTGCGCTGCTGCGCACGTTCGGTTCCGCGAAGCGCGTCCGCGAGGCGCCCGTGGAGCAGATCGCGGCAATCCCGGGGATCGGCCGGGCGCTCGCCGAGCGGATCAAGGCGGGCCTCGCGGAGTGACTCGTCGGGGGACCGTCCGACGGGCCCCGTGAAAGCCTGATAGCATCCCCACCCGATGCGTAGAACCACCCCAATCATCATTTTCGTCATCGCCGTCCTCTTCCTCATCGTCGATTTCTGGCCCCGGCTGACCATCCCGAACATCGGCGATCCCAACGGCGGATCGCGGACCGTGGAGACCAAGCTCGGGCTCGACCTGGTCGGCGGCCTGCAGGTCGAGTACCGCCTGCTTCCCGTGGGCGAGAGACAGCCGGATGCGGGCGCGCTTTCCACCACGAAGTCGATCATCGAGAACCGGGTGAACTCAACCGGCGTGGCGGAGCCCGTGGTCCAGACGCAGGGCGCGGACCGCGTCATCGTGGAGCTCCCGAACGCGAAGAACCCGGACGAGATCCGGGCGCTGCTGGTCCAGACCGGCAAGCTCGACTTCGTTCCGCTTCCCCCGTCGGAGTACGGCACCCAGAGCGCGCCGGGGACATCCCAGGCGGTCGACGGCCAGCCTCTCCCGACCACGGAGAAGCCGCTCTTCGGCGGCGAGCAGATCGACCAGTCGTACCCGACCACCGACGCGACCGGCCTGCGGGCGGTCGGGTTCCGGCTGAAGTCCACCGGGTCCCAGCTCTTCGGCGACTACACGAGCAAGCACGTCGGCGAGTTCTTCGCGATCGTGCTCGACGGCAAGGTCGTCTCGGCCCCGGTCATCCAGAGCGCGATCACCGGCGGCACGGGAATCATCACGGGCGGGAGCGCCGGCGGGTTCTCCGCGAAGGACATGAACTCGCTGATCACGGTTCTCAACTACGGATCGCTGCCATTCCCGCTCAAGGAGGAGTCGAGCACCGAGATCGGCGCGACCCTCGCCGGCTTCTCCCTCGACCGGATCCTCCTGGCGGGCCTGATCGCGATCCTCCTCGTCTTCGTCTTCATGCTCGTCTACTACCGCCTGCCGGGCCTGATGGCGTGCATCGCGCTGATCTACTACGCGCTGCTGGTGCTGGCGATCTTCCGGATCATCCCGGTCACCCTGACGCTTGCCGGCATCGCCGGATTCGTCCTCTCGATCGGCATGGCGGTCGACGCGAACGTCCTGATCTTCGAACGGATGAAGGAGGAGCTGCGCTCGGGGAAGACGCTCAACTCCGCCATGGAGGCCGGCTTCAACCGGGCCTGGAACTCCATCCTGGACTCGAACGTGTCAACCCTGATCACGGCGACCATCCTCTACCTCTTCGGGTCGGCCACGATCCGCGGTTTCGCGCTCGTCCTCATCATCGGCGTGCTCTGCTCGATGTTCACCGCGATCACGCTGACCCGGACGATCCTGCGCTGGGTGGTCCGCAACGAGTGGGCCCGCGCACCTCGCCTGTACGGACTCCGCGACGAGGAGTTCATGGCCCGAACGCTGGCGCCAGGGCGCCGCGGGGAGGCGCGCGCCCGTGCTTGACATCATCGGGAAGCGGCGCTGGTTCTTCCTCTTCTCCGGAATCATCGTCATCCCCGGCCTCTTCTTCATCCTCCTCGGCCCGCTCACGGGCGGGAAGGCCGGCCTCCAGTTCTCGATCGACTACACCGGCGGCACGAAGTGGGAGATCCGCTTCAAGGATCCGACCGTCACCCCGGCCAAGGTCAAGGACGTCCTCGCCGCCCAGGGCTTCGAGTCCCAGGTCCAGACGGCGTCGGATGGCTACCTGCTGATCCGGACCGTCCCGCTGGGGCTCATC
>JADGQH010000069.1 GCA_017881985.1 Chloroflexota bacterium
CCGCGTCGCTCTGAGCTCGATCAGCCGAAGATCACCGTCCGGTTGTCGTGAACGAGGATGCGGTCCTCCAGGTGCCAGCGAACGGCCCGCGCGAGGACCGTACGCTCCACGTCGCGCCCCTTCCGGACCAGGTCCTCGACCGTGTCGCGGTGCGACGAGCGGATCACGTCCTGGTCGATGATCGGGCCGTCGTCGAGGTCGGTCGTGACGTAGTGAGCGGTCGCCCCTGTCAGCTTCGCGCCGCGGTCGTGGGCCTGGTGATAGGGCCGCGCGCCCTGGAACGCGGGCAGGAACGAGTGGTGGATGTTGATGATCCGGTTCGGCCAGGCGGCGATGAAGTCCGCTGACAGGACCTGCATGTAGCGGGCGAGGACCACGACGTCGGCGCCCACCTCGGCGAGCAGCGCGCGCTCACGGGCCTCGGCCTCCGCCTTGCCGGCGGCGCTCACGGGCACCACCTCGAACCGGATCCCGAACTGGGCCGCGACCGGGGCGAGGTCCGCGTGGTTCGAGACCAGGAGCGGGATCTCGCAGGGGAGCTCGCCGGCCCGGTGGCGCAGGAGGAGGTCCCAGAGGCAGTGGTCGAACCGCGACACGAAGACGACCAGCCGCTTGCGGTCCGCTTCGGAGGTCAGCCGGAGCTCCATCCGAAAGCGCTTCCCCAGCTCCGCGATCGCCGCCCGGAGCGCGCCCTGGCCGTCGCCGCCCGTCGGACCCGGGGCAGCGGGCCCCGGCTCGAAGCGAAAGCGGGCGAAGAACCTGCCGGCGCTTGCGTCGGTATGGTGGTCCAGGTCGAGGATGTTGGCGCCGTGGGCGAAGAGTGCCTGCGCCAGGGCCGCCACGATGCCCGGCCGGTCGGGGCAGGAGACGAGCAGGACGAGCGGGTCGGACGTGGTCACGGGAGCGGAGTCTACCGAACGGTCGGCGCATCGTCCCTCGCACCAATCGCAGAGATGCGCGACCCGGGCGCGTATGCTCGCGGGGGGCACGGAGGGCGGGACGCGGTGGCTGATCCCGGGCGTGACGCAGCGCAGCACGCGCGGATGCGCGCAGCCCTCGCGCGCCTGCCGCCGCGCCCGACCACGCTCGACCGGCTGATTCGCGCGTGCGTCGGCGCGGCGTGCCACCTCGTCGGCTGGAGCGTGCAGGCGGACGGGCTGGAGCGCCTGCCGCGGGACAGAAACGGCGTGATCGTGCCGTGCGTCCTCGCGGTCGCTCCGCACCGCGGCTGGATCGACCCCTTCCTCCTCCTCCTCGCATGGCCTCGGGATGCACCGCGCCTCGCCTGGTTCGGGGACGGCCCCACGATGACCCGGTCGTGGTGGCGCCGACGGCTGTTCCCACGCCTGGGGATGATCCCGATCCGACCCGGGGCGGGGCCTGGCGCGATCCGCGAGCACCTCGCCGATGTGCGAACGGTCCTGGGGCGCGGCTCGTGCGTCGTGGTCTTCCCGGAGAAGGGTCCGCCGAGCCAGCGGGGACGGACGCGGACCATCGCCCCGGGCGCGAGCTGGCTGGCCGCCGCCGGAGGCGTTCCCCTCGTGCCCGTCGCGATCGGCGGCTTCCTGGAGACGGGCCTCGGGACGCGGTACCGGCTGCGCATCCTGGACCCGCTGGTGCCGGCGCCGATCTCACCGGACACGACGGATGGACGACGCGCGGCGCGTCTCACGACCGACGCGCTCGGCCAGGCGCTCGCCCCGGCGGTGCGCGAGCTCGAGACGTGGAGCGCACGGACGAACGCGCACCGGCGGCTCCCCTGGCTTCGGCGCCTCTTCCACTGACTTCGCGACGGCGGGGGCGCATCGGCGCCCGGGCCGAGACGCCAACACGGGCCCATCGGGACGTAGCGCGAGAGACGTGCGGCACGGGCGCCAATGTCGACTGGCTCTGACAATCGGCGGGCCCCACGTCGGATCATGGCCCGGGCGGCGGCTGGCCGATGAATGGGCCGAGCGACCCGTTGGAGGTGCCATGGAGCTGCAAATCATCCCAGCGTCGGGTCGGGTCGAGCGGCCGCGCTACGTGTGGCTTGCGATCGCGCTGGAGCTGTTCACGGGCGTCCTCGCAATTCCCGTCGGCGTCATGTTCCTCGCCGACTCCACGGGCCGCACCATGCAGCTTCCCCAGGGCTGGATCGAGGCAACCCCATTCGGCTCGTACCTGCTGCCCGGCCTCTACCTGCTCGCCGTGAACGGGCTTGGGATGCTCGCCCTGGCCGCCCTCACGCTCCGGCGCCACTGGCTGGCGCCGTGGCTGACGGGCACTCTGGCGGTCGGTCTGATCATCTGGATCCTCGTCCAGCTTCTCGTGATGCCCGAGACGATGATCCTCCAGTGGATCTTCCTGTCGGTCGGCTTTGTGCTCGGGTTCTGCGCCCTGTTCTGGCTGCGCCGGACGGAGCAGCTCCGCCTCTGGTAGCGCATCGGCGCCGGCCACGCTGGGCCGGGGACGTGGCGCGGCGTGCGGACCTGTAGGCTCACCGCGTGGAACGTGGCGCCGCGCTTCGAGGCAGGTCGCGCTGGAGCGTGATCCGGCGTCTCGCGATGCCCGTCGGGCTGGGGCTCGTCCTGCTCGCGACCGGAATCGGCGTTGCGGACGGCCCAGGCAGCCCGTTTCGCGCGCTGTCCCCGGGCGCCGTCGCCGTGGCCGCCGATCCGAGCGCCACGCCGGCGCCCACGGCAAGCCCGACACCGAGTCCTGTCCCGACACCGAGTCCCGTCCCGACCCCTGTCCCAGCCGGCGCGCTCCAGGCCCGCCTGAACGCGATTCGCGTGCAGTACCACGTGCCGGGCGTGTCGGCCACGATCATCTGGCCGGATGGCCGGAGCTGGACCGGCGTCAACGGCTGGGCGGACGTCAAGCGACACGTGCCGGTTGCCCCGACCACGGCATTCTCGGTCGGCAGCGTCTCGAAGACGTTCCTCGCCGCGCTCGTCCTGCAGCTGGCGGACGAGGGCCGGATGTCGCTCGATGACCCGGTCGTTCGCTGGCTGCCGGCGGCTCGCGTCCCCGGCGACGCGACCATCCGCGAGCTGCTCGACCACACGAGCGGCCTGTACGACTTCTTCTCGAACCCGGCCATCGACACGGCGATCCTGGCCGATCGACGGCGTGCCTGGACGCCGGCCCGGGCCCTGGGCTACATGCGGTCACCCTACTGCCCGGCCGGCACCTGCTGGCATTACTCGAACTCCAACTACGTGCTGCTCGGCCAGGTCGTGCAGCAGGTCACGGCCAACCCCGTGGCGGCGGAGCTGCGGCGCCGGTTCCTCGATCCGCTCCGCCTCGTCCGGACCTTCGTCCAGGGCGCCGAGACAGCGCGAGGGACGGTTGCGACCTCGTACGAGGTGCTCGACTCGGGATCGACCATTCGAACCGTGAGCCAGGCCGACGGATCGGCAATCTCGCCGTTCACGTCCGTCGTCACGGCCGCCGGCAGCGCCGGCGCGGTCGCGGCGACGTCGAGGGACCTCGCCGTCTGGGCGCGCCGCCTGTACGGGGGCGCGGTCTTGCGCCCGGCTTCGCTCCTCGCGATGCTCGACGTGTCGCGGAGCCTCGCGGCGGGGTCCACGCTCGCGTATGGCCTCGGGGCGGAGCAGGTCTGGCTCGGCGGCCGCCTGACCGTGGGCCACAACGGGAGGCTGATCGGCGCCGGGGCCACGATGCGCTACCTGCCGGACTCGGGCTTCAGCATCGCCATCGTGACGAACCAGGACCGCGTGAGCCCGGATGTCTTCGCTGCGGCCCTGCTCGAGATCGCCTTCCCGCTGCCCCCGCCTCCCCCACCGCCGCCGACGCCTGCTACGTCCCCGACGCTCACGCCCGAACCCATCGCGGTCCCGACGCCAAGCGCCCCCTGATCGATCCCCGAGACGGCCGCGGACGGGAGCTGCCCTCGCCACCCGGAGCCAGGCCGAGGGCTCTCAGCCCGCCGGCGTCGGACCGGTCATCGCGCCGGGCTGGACCCACGCGTCGAACTCGTCGGCCGTCAGGAAGCCGGACGCGATCGCTGCTGCGCGGAGCGTCGAGCCGTCGTGATGGGCGGTCTTCGCGATCTGGGCGGCCCTGTCGTAGCCGATGTGCGGGGCGAGCGCGGTGACGAGCATCAGCGAGCTCGCCACGTGGGCGCCGATCCGTTCCTCGTCGGCCTCCAGTCCCTCGATGCAGTGCTCGCGGAATGAGCGGCAGCCGTCGGTCAGCAGCTCGATCCCATGGAGGAGGTCGTGGGCGATGATCGGCTTGAAGACGTTGAGCTCGAAGTTGCCCTGGCTGCCGGCGATCCCGATCGCGACGTCGTAGGCCATCACCTGCACGGCGACCATCGTGAGCATCTCGCTCTGGGTCGGGTTCACCTTGCCGGGCATGATCGATGAGCCCGGCTCGTTCTCCGGGAGGCGCAGCTCGCCGAGGCCGGCGCGCGGGCCCGAACCCAGCCAGCGCACGTCGTTGGCGATCTTCATCAGGCTCGTCGCGAGGGTCTTCAGGGCGCCCGACGCGAAGACCGTCGCCTCCTGGCCGGCCAGCGCCGCGAACTTGTTGGGCGCGGAGGTGAACGCGAGTCCCGTCAGCGCCGCGATGCGGGCCGCCGAACGCTGGGCGAACTCGGGATGCGCATTGAGCCCGGTCCCGACCGCGGTCCCGCCGAGGGCGATCTCGTGGAGGCCCGGGAGGACGGCCCGGAGCCGGGCGAGATCGCCGTCGAGCATCGCCACGTAGCCGGAGAACTCCTGGCCCAGGGTGAGGGGGACCGCGTCCTGCAGGTGGGTCCGCCCGATCTTGACGATCCCCGCCCAGGCCCGTGCCTTGACGTCGAGCGCGTCGCGGAGGGCGGTCACGGAGGGGACCAGGCGCAGCTCGATCTCCGTCGCGACCGCCATGTGGAGCGCGGTCGGGAACGTGTCGTTCGACGACTGGCTCATGTTCACGTGGTCGTTCGGGTGGATCGGCGCCTTGCCGCCGCGGCTGCCCGTGGCCAGCTCGTTGGCGCGCCCGGCGATCACCTCGTTCACGTTCATGTTGGACTGCGTCCCGGAGCCGGTCTGCCAGACGCGGAGCGGGAACTCCGACGCGAGCGTGCCGTCCTCCACCTCGCGGGCGGCGCGGACGATGAGGTCGCGCTTCTCGGGCGGCAGGAGGCCCAGGTCGGCGTTCACCTCGGCGGCCGCGCGCTTGAGGATTCCGAACGCCCGGACGATGGGAACCGGCATGGTGTCGCGGCTGATCGCGAAATGGTGAAGCGATCGCTGCGTCTGCGCGCCCCAGTAGTGGTCGGCCGGGACCTCGATCGGGCCCATGGAGTCCGTCTCGATGCGGGTGGCGGTCATCTGGTTCCTCGCGTTCGGCTTGCTGTCATGAGCGTACTCCGCGCGCCGCTCGCGCCGGGGCCGGTTGCCGAATGTCCGGATACCCCGACCGAGCAGATGCCTGGACCGCCGTCCGAACAAATGTCGGGACCCTGGGTCCCGACAGATGTGGGCATTCTCATCTGGTTCCTGACATCGTTCGTGGGCCTGCGTGGCTCTATTCGGGTAACGGCCGATGAGCGGCCCGTCACCCGAGGAACATCCGATGGCCTACGTGATCGCCGCCCCCTGCATCGACCACCTCGACCAGGCATGCGTCACCGTCTGCCCCGTCGACTGCATCTCGCACGACCCGGCAGCCGACCGGAAGGCCTACATCGACCCGGACGCCTGCATCGAGTGCGGCGCGTGCGAGTCCGCCTGCCCACAGGGCGCGATCATGCTCGACAGCCGGCTGCCCGGGGCGTGGGCCGCCTTCGCCGAGATCGATCGCGGCTGGTGGATCGACCCGGAATGGGCGCGCGCGGCGGTCGACGCGGTCGACGCGCAGGTCGCCTGATGGTCGTCGAGATCGCCCCCCGGACGTTCGCGGACGGCCCCCGGACGTTCGCGGACGGCCCGCGCGGTGTGCGACGGGCGCCCGACTTCGCGGACAACGCGGTGCTCGTGGCGCGCGACCTGCTGAGCCCGACCGTCGCGCGGCTGGTGGTCCGGCCCGATGCGGGCGTCGCGCCGTTCGTGGCGGGGCAGTACCTTGCGCTCGGCGTGCGGGTGGACGACCGGATCGTCCAGCGGCCGTACTCGACCGCGAGCGATCCGGAGCACGCAGATGCTCACGAGTTCCTCGTTCGACACGTGCCGGACGGGGCGCTCACGCCGCGTCTCTGGGAGCTGCCGGTGGGATCGCGCGTCCGGCTCGGGCCGCCCAAGGGTGCATTCACGCTTCTCGGCGACGACCAGCGGGCGCACCTCTTCGTCGCCACGGGCACCGGCCTTGCCCCCTTCCTGGGGATGCTCCGCACGCTTGCCCGGCGTCAGAATCCGCCGCGCACCATCCTCGTGCACGGAGCGGCCCGGACCGAGGACCTCGTCTGTGGTGACGAGATCGCGAGCCTGGCCGCCGGCGGGCTGCCGATGACGTACGTTCCGACCATCTCTCGACCCGACGACCCCGCCAACCGAGCCTGGAAGGGGCGCACGGGGCGCGCCGAGGCGGTGCTTGCCTCCGTCCTTCGATCCGCGGAGCTGCCGCCCGAGGGCCTCTCGGCCTACCTGTGTGGCAACCCCGGGATGGTCGCGGCTGCGGAGATCGCGCTGCTCGCCCATGGCGTGGCGCCGGCCGACATCCACGCCGAGCGCTACTGGACCGCCGCCGCCACGACCGCCTGACGCC
The DNA here is from genome assembly GCA_017881985.1 of Chloroflexota bacterium. Classification (GTDB taxonomy): domain Bacteria; phylum Chloroflexota; class Limnocylindria; order Limnocylindrales; family CSP1-4; genus CTSoil-043. The sequence continues at coordinate 6,700 of JADGQH010000069.1, forward strand.
CCGCTACCGCGTCGCCGTCAGGGGAATCGGCGCGATGAGGGGACCGACGCGGTCAGGGACGGGCGCGGACTGGGAGCGGGTCGCCGCGCTTGCCCGGTTTCGCCGGCGGCACCACGTCCGGAACCCCCTCGTCGCCGGGCAGGGCCGGCAGGAACGGCGCCAGGCCGATGAGCATCGCCGTGGTCTTGAGGTCCAGCCAGGCAAGGGCAAGGGTGCCGGCGACGATCACGGTCCACGGCCGATTCGTGCGGGCGCCCCAGATGACGAGCAGCGCTGCAGCGAGCACGCGGGCCACGGTTGCCACCGGGGCGGGTCGACCCTGGACGGAGAGGATCGAGCGCGGCCACTCGAGCCACAGCGCGGGGGCGATCGCGAACGAGATCCCGGCGATGATGGCCGTCGCGCCGAGCGCGATCGCCAGGTTCCTCCATTCGCGGCGCGCGACGAACCAGAGGAGCCCGATCCCCGGCGTCACCTTCGTGAGGAGCACGAATGCCCATGCCGCCGGCCTGCGGAACCCGAGCACCATGGCGGCCGCAAGCAGGATCTCGATGTTGCCGAGGTATCCATCCCACACGATCGGGACGAAGACGAGGAGCGCGAGCGACCACCGCCGGCCCAGCCACGCCACCACGAGCGCGAGCATGGCGAACCAGCCGATCGCGAACGCCGGCCACGGCAGGAAATGGAAGAGCGAGAGGAGCTGCGCGATCGCCGGGCTGTAGCGGAAGGCGCCGTACTGGTCCGGGCTGAAGTCGAAATGGTAGGGCGCCGCGGGGTTGACCGACCAGTACGCGTAGGTGTCGTAGGCAACCCACGACCCGCCGAATGCCGCGAACCACGCGAGCACGGCAATGCCCGCCAGCGAGAGTCGATCGCGAAGCACGACCGGATCCAGCTGGCCGAGCAGCTCCAGCGTCCGCGCGGGGAGTTCGCGCACGCCAACCCCCACGCGTGCGGCGGTGCGAAAGCCGGGCACGTCATTCACCGTTGAAGGCCGCGTCGAGCCGCCCTCTACGGTTCGACCGGTCAATGCGAAGTCTACCCCGCCCGTCGACCGGATTGGCAACCCCGGATGTGCAACTCCCGCCGCGCGCCATACGGGGGTTGGCATCCCGCGGGTCTGCCGTACACTGGCCGATGCCGGGCGATCGTGTGATCGCGGCATCAGCGAGGGACGAATGACGAAGGACACCCAGGGCCGGCAGGGGCCGGAGCGACCGCGGGGGCTGCGCTAGGTGCCGCCCCGCAAGCGCAAGATCACCTACCCGCCGGCCCGCACGGCCAACCGGCCGGGACCGCCGCCGGGACTTGCCGGCGAGCCGTATGTCCGCCCGACGGTCGTCGCGATCGACCTCTCCGCCCGGGCTGGCCGCCCCGGGCTCGCGATCGGCGACCGTGTGCGGATCGGCGGCAGCGGGCTCTACGCCGGCGAGGCCGCCGTCATCGAGCGGTTCAGCAACGGGGCGATCCCGGCAGCCGTCGTGCGGACCGAGGCCGGTCGCACGCGCCAGGTTCGCACCATCGACCTCCAGCCGATCCCGCCCGAGGGCTGATCGCAGCCGCCGGCCATCGCCGCCGGCCGGCTTTAGAACCGATCCCCGTCGACCTGGCGCGGTTGCAGCCGGGTGCCTCGGCACGCCCTCGGAAGCGAGGCAGCTCCCTCGTACGTGGGTCACGCCTCCGTCAGCGGCGGCGGCGCCGCGCGACGGGCGAGTAGTAGGGCTGGACCGGCGCGGACGGCGTCACGGCCGGCATTGCCAGCGCCTTCTCGGCATCGGCGGCTTCCTTCGCAGCGAGCCGCAGGCTGGCAAGCGCCCACTCGACGTCGCCGAGCACGCGCGGGGGCACGCGGCGACGGGCCGCCCGCAGGGCCTTGGCCGCGGCGATCCGCTCACCCTGCTGCCCGACGCGGAGGATGACCCGGACCGCGAAGGCGGCGAGCAGATCGCTCGTCAGCCATGGTTCCACACCCTCGATCGCGCGCGTGCCGAACGGCGCGATCTGGTCGCGGAAGAGGATCCGGCGATCCGGCGTCGCTCCCTGCGCTTCTTCGAGGAGACTGGTGAGCTGCATGAGATCCTCCCGGGTCAATCGGCGAGCGCGGCGGCCATGCTCGCTGCGGCTGGCGTCGGCGGCAGCGTGAACCGGAACACCCACGTGCCGCGCTGCGGTTGGCGCGGCCGCGGGACCCGTCCGCCGGTGTGATGGTCGAGGTCCACGCGATCGATGCGCCCCTCGTAGTCGGTGAGCACGTTCGCCGGTCGCCGGAAGAGCCACGAGACCCAGGCCATGGCCCCGTGCGGCAGGACGTGCCCGGACAGGCTGTCAAGCGACGAGCCGTCCGCGGTGGTCAGGGAAAGGTGGGGCACCGATGCCAGGCGCACGTCCGGGCGGTTCCGAACGTGGATCAGCCCCGTGACCCGCGCGAGATCCCCCACCACGACGAACGAGAACAGGGTGATCTCGATGTTGCTGGAGTCGACCGTGCGGTTGACCGCAAATGCCCACGACCGGGCGGCGACGGCGGCTGGCGCGGCGCTCATATCAGCCAGAATCCCGGGGACCTCGTCGCGTCGGCCGGAAGACTCCTCCACGCTTGGAATGATACGAGCCTATTCCAATTCTTGCAACATTCAGCAGTTGCATAAGAGGACCGGGGCGGGTACTGTGCGCCGCATGATCGGCAACCAGCGGCGCGATGACCCGGAGGGGCTCCGTCAGTTCAAGGCGGAGTTCTTCAAGGCGCTCGCCCACCCGATGCGGATCCGGATCCTCGAGCTGCTCCGTGGGGGGCCGCTCAGCGTGGGGCAGCTCCAGGACGCGATCGGAGCGCCCTCGTCCTCGATCTCGCAGCAGCTTGCCGTCCTGCGCGGCCGCAACATCGTGTCCACCGAGCGGCGCGGCACCACCGTCATCTACCGCGTGCACGACCCCGATCTCTTCGAGCTCCTCGACGTGGCCCATCGGATCTTCAACAGCCACCTCTCGGACACGATCGACCTGCTTCGGCTGGTGGATGCGGAGCTGGTCGGCGCCGGTTCGGGGTAGCCCAGAGGCAGCCCGCCGGTGGCGGCAGGCGCCCGGTGACTCTTCCTGCGGGGGGCGCTTGGCTCCCTTTCTGGCGGGGCTGTTTGTACACTCCACGCGACGGCCGCAGCGGCACGGGTGCGTGCGCCGGCGCATGGAGGGACGCACGATGGCGGTGAGCGAGCTCGCGGGTCGACCGGCCGAACGGTCGCTCCTGGTCGACGTCGATCGCCTCGTCGGCGCCTACTACGATCGCCGGCCTGACGTCGCCGTCCCATCGGAACGGGTCGCGTTCGGGACCTCGGGCCATCGCGGGTCGTCGCTCACGACCTCGTTCAACGAGGGGCACATCCTCGCCACGAGCGCGGCGATCTGCCGGTATCGCCGTCGCGAGGGCATCTCCGGCCCGCTCTTCCTGGGCCGTGACACGCACGCGCTGTCCGAGCCCGCATTCCGGACGGCGATCGAGGTGCTCGTGGCCGACGGCGTCGACGTTCTCGTCGACAGCGGTGACGGCTACACGCCGACGCCAGCCGTCTCGCACGCGATCCTCGTCCACAACCGGGGCCGGCAGGATGGACTGGCGGACGGAATCGTCGTGACGCCCTCGCACAACCCGCCGGCGGACGGCGGCTTCAAGTACAACCCGCCGACCGGCGGGCCAGCCGATTCGGCGATCACGGGGGCGATCGAGCGCGAGGCGAACGCGATCCTCGCCGGCGGACCGACGGATGGCCTGGCGAGCGTTCGCCGCGAGCCGTTCGAGCGCGCGCGCCGCGTCGCGGGCGCCTACGACTTCATGGGCACGTACGTCGCCGACCTCGGCTCCGTCGTCGACATGGATGCGATTCGTGCCTCGGGCCTCCACCTCGGCGTCGATCCGCTCGGCGGCGCGAGCGTCGCCTACTGGGGCGTCATCGGGGAACGCTACGGCCTGGACCTGACCGTCACGAACGACCGCGTCGACCCCCAGTTCGCGTTCATGACCGTCGATTGGGACGGCAAGATCCGGATGGACCCCTCGTCGCCGTACGCGATGGCCAGCCTGGTCGGGCTCCGCGACCAGTTCGACCTGGCCTTCGCCAACGACACGGACGCAGATCGGCACGGCATCGTCTCGCGGAGCGCCGGCCTCCTCAACCCGAACCACTTCCTGTCGGCGGCTGTCGAGTACCTGTTCGGTGGTGGGCGCGAGTGGCCGAACGAGGTGGCGGTCGGCAAGACGCTCGTCTCGACCAGCATGCTCGACCGCGTGGTCGCCTCGCTCGGCCGGCGCCTGCTGGAGGTGCCGGTCGGCTTCAAGTGGTTCGTCGACGGGCTCCTCGACGGGAGCATCGGCTTCGGCGGTGAGGAGAGCGCGGGTGCCTCGTTCCTGCGCCGTGACCGATCCGTCTGGACGACCGACAAGGACGGGCTCATCGCGTGCCTGCTGGCGGCCGAGATGACGGCGCGAAGCGGCCGCGACCCGGGCGTCGCATACGCCGAGCTGACCGCGCGGTTCGGGTCTCCGGCTTACCAGCGGATCGACGCCCCCGCGAGCCCCGAGCAGAAGGCCGTGCTGGCGCGCCTCTCACCCGAGCAGGTCAACGCGACGGAGCTTGCCGGCGAGCCGATCACGGCGACCCTCACCACGGCGCCGGGCAACGGCGCCCTGATCGGCGGCCTGAAGGTCGTCACCGAGCACGCCTGGTTCGCAGCGCGCCCGTCGGGCACCGAGAACGTGTACAAGGTCTACGCCGAGAGCTTCCTCGGGGAGGAGCACCTGGCGCGCGTCATCGAGGAGGCCCAGGCCGTGGTGACCGAGGCGCTCGGATAGGATCTCCGGTCAGTACGACGTCGTGCCGCCAGGCCCGCACGCGGCAAGGATGAACGGCAGCAGGGCGATCGCGAACGGCAGGAATCGCAAGATCCGGGCTCGAGTGACCATCGGGCACCTCCTGGTGGGTGATACGCCGCGCCGGGCACGCCCGGTTTCCGGCGTGACCCCTGGCGGGCGCGGACCGGGGTCTTGGCGCGGACCGGGGATTGCCGCGGCCGGGGACTGGCCCGTTCAGCGCCCCGGGACTCCGGTCAGTGCCCGGGACCCGTTCAGCGCCTGGGGCCTCGTTCAGCGCCCGGTGCCCGCCCCGGCGACGACCACGAACCCCGGGTGCTCCTCGCGAGGGACCACGGGCACGCCCTGCAGGCGCGCAGCGCTCTCCTCCGGCAGGGTGTCGTTGATGAAGAGCAACGTTGCCGTCTCGACCGACGCGCGGATCTTCGTGAGCCGCTCGGAGCGGTGCGGCGGGTAGAGCTCGACCGACAGGTGCCAGTCGTCGGCACCCCGGGGCGCCTCCTGGACCACCATCATGTATGGCAGCTCGAACGCGAAGAGGCCGTTATAGCGCTCCACGACACCGTGGAGCGCCCCGGCGAGCGCACGCGATTCGGCGGCGCTCAGGTCCGCGAGCCGGCGCGCACCATGGCGGACTGCCCGGACGTGGACCTCGAACGGCCAGCGCGGAGCGAATGGAACCCCGACGGTCCAGTGGGGGTCGGCGTGGACGATCCGCGACGAGGCGAGCTCGTCCGCGATCACTGCACACGAGACGCACGCGCCGGACCTGGCGCGGCCGTCGCGCAGGGCAGCAGCCCTGCGTTCGATCCAGGGTGGCAGGTGATCGAAGGCGTAGATCTGCCCGTGTGGGTGCGAGAGCGTCGCGCCGATCTCCTCGCCCCGGTTCTCGAACGGCAGGACGTACGCCAGGCGGTCGTCCGCCCAGAGCTCGGACGTCCGGTCGCGCCAGACGGCCACGACCCGCCCGGTCTCCTCGGGCGTCAGGGTCGCGAAGTTGCCCTCGTGACGCTCCGTGAACATGACGACCTCGCACGCGCCCAGCGAGCGGGCGAAGCGCGCGTCCGAGGGATCGGGCACCTCGGGCGGCGCGAGCGCAAAGGAGGGGAAGCGGTTCTCGAAGACCGCGGCCT
>JADGQH010000070.1 GCA_017881985.1 Chloroflexota bacterium
TCGTGATCGCCGCGGTCAGCGTCGTCTTGCCGTGATCGATATGGCCGATCGTGCCGATGTTGACGTGCGGCTTATTCCGCTCGAACTTCTTCTTCGCCACGTGCGCGTCTACCTGCTACCTATGGACGGGGCTAAACAAGGTTGCTGGAGCCCACAATGGGATTCGAACCCATGACCTCTTCCTTACCAAGGAAGTGCTCTGCCGGCTGAGCTATGTGGGCCCCGGACCGGAGTCGCGGGGTTGATGGTGGGCAGGAGAGGAATCGAACCTCTACAGTCGTTGACGGCTGATTTACAGTCAGCTGAGCTCACCACCTGCTCAACCTACCCACCGGAACCGCGCGGTCGAACGGGAGCTGCGGCTCCGTGGTGCGCCCGGCCGACGTCTTCAATTGGAGCCGACGACGGGACTCGAACCCGGAACCGGCGGTTTACAAAACCGCTGCTCTACCAATTGAGCTACGTCGGCAAGGCGCAGGAGAACACCGCAGTCGTCTCCGAGGCGCGGCGGCCATCATAGGCGGCGGCCACGATCGCGGTCAAGCGTGGCCTCCACGGCAGCGGTCAGCCGGGCATCGCGTCGTCGGGCAGAGCGGACGGCGGAGCCTCCCCGGGGAGCGTATCGGCGCCCGGATCAGCCACCCCGGGTTCCACGTCACCGGCGGGCGCGGGGCCCGGCGCGGGCACGACATCGGCGGGCGCGGGGCGCGGGGCGGGCACGACACCGGCGGGTGCCGGGCCGGACGCGGGCAGTGCCTCAGGTTCGCCGCGCTGCATGGCCGCCTCGAACACGAGGATCGAGCCTGCGACGGCGGCATTCAGCGAGGCGATGCGGCCGCGCATCGGGATGCGGATGAGCAGGTCACAACGACGCCGAATGGGCGGCGCGAGCCCGCGTCCCTCGCTGCCCACGACCAGCACGAGCGGGCCACGAAGGTCAGCCTCCCGGTAGGTCAGCGCGGCATCCGCGTCTGCGCCCACGATCCGGAGCCCCCGCAGGTGGAGCCCTGCGAGCGCGCCCGCAAGGTCGTCGACCGGCGCGAGGAGCAGGTGCTCGGTGGCGCCCGCGGACGCCTTGACCGCGGCCGGGCTGAGCGGAGCCTGGCGGCGCGTCGGGAAGAGCACGCCATCGACGCCCGCCGCCTCGGCGCTCCGCAGCAGCGAGCCGAGGTTCTGCGGATCCTCCAGGGAGTCGAGGGCGAGGACGAACGGCGCGGCGTCGCGCCCGATCGCGCGGGCGAGGATCTCGTCCGGGGCCGCGAAACGTCGGGCCTCGACCACGAGCGCCACGCCCTGGTGCCCATCGAAGCCGGCGGTCGCGGTCAGGGTGCCACCCTCGACCTCGACGATCGGGATCCGGAGGGCGGTCGCGTGGAGCACCAACCGTTCGAGCGCGTCGCGTCGCTGGGGCGTCACGAGCAGGCGGCGGGCGGCGCGGCCGGCCACGAACGCTTCCTCCACCGGGCGCCGGCCGGCCACGAGCTCCTCGTCGTCCGCCATCACGAGCGCTGCCCCGGCGGGACGTTGGGCTCCGCGGACCGCGGGCCGCGGCCGGGCGCCCTCGAACGGTCTCGGCGGTCGGGCACCGACGCGAGGACCGGGCGTGAACGCCGGGCGCGGAACGTCATTCGACGCCGGCCCGGGCTGACCCGCCTGTGTCGCGTGACCTTCGGCGGGCACATGGCCCTGGGCCGGCCACTCCGGGCGGGACGGCGGACGGAAACCGGGACGGGAGGGCCGAACGAACCCCGGGCGCTCCTGCCACTCGCGCTGGGGGGCTCGCTGGGCATGTCCGTCGCCGACGTCCGGACGACCGGACGACGCGGTCCGGCCCGGTCCGGCCCCTCCGCCGCTGCCGCCGGGTCTGCTCGATCCGTCGCTGCCGCCAGGGCGGCCAGGTCCGCTGGTCCGGCGGGCTTCACCGGTCCGGCCGGGTCCGCCGATCCGGCCCGGTTCACCGCGACCGGCCGAGGGATTCCCCGCGGGACCGACCCCGCCGGGCCACCGGGATCGATCGTGACGCCCTTCCTTCCGCCAGGGCGGCCCGTCGTCGCGCCGGGGTCGACGCGGGTCGGGCGGCTCAGGCACCCGACGGCACCCCGACGCGGCGCCACCGCTGCCCGTCCCGCGAGTCCTCCACGGCGATCCCCCGGGCGGCCAGCTCGTCCCGAAGCCGATCCGAGGCGGCCCAGTCGCGAGCGGCGCGAGCGGCCGCACGGAGGTCAAGCAGCTCGGCGAGATCGGCCCCGAGGGCAGGCTCCCCGGCGTCGGGCAGCACGCCGAGGACCCGGTCGAGGTCGCGCAGCGCATCGAGGGCGCGCCGGGCGTCGGCCGTGGAGATGGTCCGGGCGGCGATCCGCCGGTTCACGTCGCGGACGAGCTCGAAGACGGCCGCGAGGGCGGCCGATATCCCGAGGTCGTCGTCCATCGCGACAGCGAATGCCTCCCGGGCCGCCCCGATCACGGGCGGGAGACCCGGGTCGTCTGGCACGTCGCTGGCGTACGCGGCAAGGGCCGCGACCAACGCGTCCAGGCGGGCGACCGCCGCCGCCGCCGCGCCGGTCGATTCGTCGCTGAAGCTGAGACCCGTGCGATAGTGCGCCGCGATGAGCGCGTAGCGGAGCGCGCGGGGCTCCAGGCCGCTCGCCAGGAGCTCGGAGACGCGGGCGATGTTGCCCTCCGACTTGGCCATCTTGCGACCACCCATCTGGAGATGGGCGCAGTGGAGCCAGGTCCGCACGAACGGTTCGCCGGTGGCGGCCTCCGACTGGGCGATCTCGTCCTCGTGGTGCGGGAAGACAAGGTCCACGCCGCCGGTGTGGATGTCGAACGAACGGCCCAGGTAGGCCATGCTCATCGCCGAGCACTCGAGGTGCCAGCCGGGCCGCCCCGACCCGACGGCCGTGTCCCAGCTGGGCTCTCCGGGCTTCGCCGCCTTCCAGAGGACGAAGTCGCGGGCGTCGTCCTTCGAGTACTCGTCGGCGGCCACCCGCTCGCCGACGCGCATCGCGTCCGGATCGAGCCGCGCCAGGCGCCCGTACGCGGGCCACGAGGCGATCCGGAAGAAGACGGAGCCGTCGTCGGTCCGGTACGCGTGGCCCCGTTCGAGGAGCGTCTCGACCAGCTCCACCATCTGCGGGATGTGGGCGGTCGCCCGCGGCAGCACGTCCGGGGTTGTCATTCGGAGCGTCGCCGCATCGGCGAGGAACCCCTCGATGTGCCGTGCCGCGAGCGCCTCGATCCCGATCCCCTCGGACGCCGCGCCCCGGATGATCTTGTCGTCCACGTCCGTCAGGTTCATCACCCAGGTGACCCGGTAGCCCCGCCACCGGAGGTAGCGCACGAGCACGTCCGCGAAGAGGAACGAGCGGAAGTTCCCGACGTGTGCGGGCCCGTAGACCGTCGGGCCGCACGAGTAGATCCGGACGTGCCCGGCCTCGAGCGGGTCCAGCGCCTGAAGCTCCCCGGTCAGGGTGTCATGGAGCCGAACGGTCACCCGGACTCCTTCCCGACGACGACCACCGCGCGGGCCGATATGCCGCGGCCTGCGCCTTCCCAGCTCGCCAGGTTCCCCGTCGACGCCTTGACGTTCACCCGGTCGGCCGGCACCGCGAGCAGGCCTGCGATCGCGTCGCGCATCCCGGGCAGCCTGGCTGCGAGTCGCGGCCGCGCGGCCACGATGGTGACGTCCACGGAAAGCGGTATCAGGCCCGCTGCGCGCACCCGGTCGAGGCACTCGGTCAGCAGGACGGCGCTCGCGATTCCGGCCGGCGTCGCCGGTCCGGCCGGATAGAACCGCCCGAGATCCCCCAGCCCGGCCGCGCCGAGGAGCGCGTCGCAGACCGCGTGGAGCACCACGTCCCCGTCCGAGTGGCCGTGGAGGCGCGGCGCCCCTTCGATGGCGAGGCCCCCGAGGGCCAATGGGGCGCCGGGACCGAACGAGTGTCCGTCGTCGCCGATGCCGACGCGCACGGCCCCGGGTGCGCGCGACGCCATCGCGATCCGGCCCGAATCGACCAGGGCCATCTCCACCCGCCGGAGATCGTCGGGCAGGGTCACCTTGAGGTTGGCCGTTTCGCCGGGGATCGCATGGACCGGGATTCTACAGGCCTCGAGCAGGGCGGCCTCGTCGGTCCACGTCTCCGGCCCGTCGGGCGGGAAGGCCGAATAGGCAGCCGCGAGGAGGTCGCGCCGGACGCCCTGGGGCGTCTGGGCGGCGACGAGGCCCGTCCGCTCGACGGTGCCGGCGACGCGCCCGAGCTCGACGCGTTTCAGCGTATCGACCACCGGCAGCACCGGGATCGCGGCGCCGTGCTCGGCGGCGGCCCCGGCGACCGCGTCGACCAGGGCCGACGATACGAGCGGGCGTGCACCGTCGTGAACCAGGATCACCCCGTCGGGAAGACCGCCCGCCAGCGCGGCGACACCGGCGGCCACCGAGTCCTGCCGCCGTGCGCCACCCGCCACCACCGCACACACCGCGTCGGGCAGCCAGGCCGCCCCGGCGATCGCAGGGATCCGTTCTGCCGCGGTGACGACGACCATCCGCGACACGCTCGACGAGCGCGCAAGGGCGTCCAGGGTCCAGGCCAGCAACGGACGCCCGCCAACCGCGGCGGCGAGCTTGTCCAACCCGCCCATCCGCGTGCTGCGTCCGGCCGCCACGACGATCACGTCGGCGACCGGAACGGAGGGGGCTGGGTCGTCGAGGCCACTCACTCCGGCTTGGGCAGGGCGAAGATCATCCGTCCCGCGACGGTCTGCAGCACGCGTGTGACCCCGACGTCGATCTCCTGGTCGAGATGCCGCGCGCCGCCCTCGACCACGATCATCGTCCCGTCGTCGAGGAAGCCGACGCCCTGGCCGGACTCCTTCCCCTCCTGGATGATGCGCACCCGGAGGTCCTCGCCCGGCAGGAGCGCGGGCTTGAGGGCGTTGGCGAGCGAATTCACGTTCATGACGCGGACGCCCTGGATCTCCGCAACCCGGTTCAGGTTGAAGTCGTTCGTGAGGATCACGCCGCTCCGCGAGCGGGCCAGCGCAACGAGCTTCGCGTCCACCTCGGCGATCTCGGGGAACGTGTCCTCGGTGATCTCGACGTTGACGCGGGAGTCCTTCTGGAGGCGGGAGAGGATCTCCAGGCCCCGCCGACCGCGATTGCGGCGCAGCGTGTCGGCGTTGTCGGCGATCCGCTGCAGCTCGTCGAGCACGACGCGCGAGACGACCAGGGTTCCCTGCAGGAACCCCGCTTCGGCGATGTCGGCGATCCGGCCGTCGATGATCGCGCTCGTGTCGACCGCGACCTGCGGATCGTTCGTCCGCGGGGCGTCCTCGAGCGCCGGTCGACGGAAGAGTCCGATGGCCTCGGTCGCAAGGATCAGGTCGTTGCGCTTCGCGACCGTCAGGCCGGACATGCCGAGGCCCAGGAAGATGGAGACGCCCAGCGGCAGCCACGTCCCGAGGGGGGCGGGAGCCGCGGCCAGCGGCAGGCCGAGGAGGAGCCCCATCACCAGGCCCAGCAGGAGACCGACGACGGCGGTCACGAACTCGGCCGTCGAGAGCCGCTGGACGGCATTGATCAGCAACCCCGCGGGCACGACGGTCAGGTAGGGCAGCACCGCGAAGCCCACCACGAGCCAGGCAACCAGCCAGGCCGCGATCAGCGCACCGGCATACGTCGACTCGCTGAACGGGCCCCCGTTGCCGGCCACGAACGAGAGGCCGATCAGGAGCCCGAGCGCTGCGCCGAGGAGCCGAATGATGCGAATCACGGGCCGTGAGCCTAGCACCGCCTCTCGGGCCGTGTCAGCCACCCGTCGTGCCCAGCGCGGCCTCGAGCGCCTCGCGAACCGTCCGCACGGTGACCACCGCGATTCCCGGGATCGCCGGTGGGGCGCCCCGACCGGGCGGGATCAGGGCACGGGTGAACCCCAGCCGTGCCGCCTCCCGGAGGCAACGTTCGACGCTGCCCACCGGCCGCAGCTCGCCCAGCAGGCCGATCTCCCCGATGGCGATCGTCCCGGGCGCGACCGGTCGATCCCGGAAGGTGGAGGCGAGCGCGATTGCCACCGCGAGGTCGAGTCCCGGGTCGTCGGCGGCCAGCCCGCCGGCCAGGTTCGCATAGACGTCGTGGCTGCCGAGCCCGATGCCGGCCCGCCGCGCGAGGACGGCGACCAGCAGCGCCAGCCGGCCCGGATCGAGCCCGATGGCAGTCCGCCGCGGCGTCCCGTAACCGGTCGGCGCAACCAGCGCCTGGACCTCCACGAGCAGCGCGCGAGACCCCTCCAGCGTGGCGCCGACGACGCTCCCGGGTGCAGCGACGTCATGCTCGACGAGGAAGGCGCGCGCCGGGTCCGGGACCTCGCGCAACCCGCGCTCGCCCATCTCGAGCACGCCGACCTCCTCGGTGGATCCGAAGCGGTTCTTGGTCGCACGCACCAGCCGAAGGCCGCCGGAGCGGTCGCCTTCCACGCTCAGGACCGCGTCGACGACATGTTCGAGGGTCTTCGGGCCCGCGAGACTGCCCTCCTTGGTCACGTGACCGACCAGGAGGACGGCGATGCCGTCGCCCTTGGCGAGCTCCATGTAGCGGAGCGCCGCCTCGCGCACCTGCCCCACGCTCCCCGCCGGGCCTTCGAGCTCGTCGACGGTGGCCGTCTGGATCGAGTCCACGATCAGGGCGACCGGTCGTGCCACGCGGGCGGTCTCGACGACCCGCTCCACGGAGCTCTCCGCGTAGACGGTGACTGCGGCCCCGGCCGCGCCATCCAGGAGCCCGAGGCGGACGGCCCGCAGGCGGACCTGGGCGGCCGACTCCTCGCCGGTCGCATACAGGACCGGCCCGACCGCCGAGAGCCCCGCCGCGGCCTGGAGGAGCAGGGTCGACTTGCCGATGCCCGGCTCGCCCCCGACGAGCACGAGCGAGCCGGGAACGAGGCCGCCGCCGAGGACGCGGTCGAGCTCGCCCATCCCCACGGGGATGCGGACGACGTCCGCCTCGGAGAGGTCGGCCAGCGAGACCGGGCTAGCCCCGGCGGAGGGCGCGACACGGTGATGGGAGGCGGGCGTGGCTTCGCGGACCAGCGTCTCGACCAGCGTGTTCCAGGCGCTGCACGAGCGACACTGGCCCTCCCAGCGGAGGAACGAGTCGCCGCAGGCCTGGCAGACGTAGCGGCTCTGGGTCTTGGTCACGCGCGGGGTCGGCCCGGCGCTAGCCGGCTTCGACCGCGGCAGGCGTCTTCTCGTCGGCTGCGTGGATCGAGAGTCCGGCTTCCTCGCCCTTGTCGACGACGATCACCGTCCCGGGCTTGTACCGGCTCAGCAACAGGTGCTCCGCCAGCACGTCCTCGACCATGTTCTGGATGACGCGGCGCAGCGGGCGCGCCCCGTACGCGACGTCGTAGCCGATCTTGATGATGTGGTCCTTGGCCGCCTGGGTGACCTCGAGCGACATCTGCTGGGTCCGGAGCTGGTCGCGGACGCGCGCCAGCATCAGGTCCACGATCACCCGGATCTCGTCCTGGGTCAGCGTGCGGAAGACGACCATCGCGTCGATCCGGTTCAGGAACTCGGGCCGGAACGAGGTCTTGAGCTCGGCCTGGACCTTGTCGCGCATGTTCTCGTACGACGCCTCGGCCCGGGCGGATTCGGTCTCGCCGAAGGATCGGAACCCCAGCGACGAGTTCGTCTGGAGCTGCCGTGCGCCGAGGTTCGAGGTCATGATGATGATCGTGTTGCGGAAGTCGACCCGGCGGCCCTTGGCGTCGGTCAGCTGGCCATCCTCGAGGATCTGGAGGAGGATGTTGAAGACTTCCGGGTGGGCCTTCTCGATCTCGTCGAGCAGGATGACCGCGTAGCTCTTGCGGCGGACCGCCTCGGTGAGCTGGCCGCCCTCGTCGAATCCGACGTAGCCGGGAGGCGCCCCGACCAGCCGGCTCACGTTGTGGCGCTCCATGAACTCGCTCATGTCGACCTTGATGAGCGCGTCCTCGGAACCGAACATGAACTCGGCCACGGCCTTCGCCAGCTCGGTCTTCCCGACCCCTGTCGGGCCCAGGAAGATGAACGAGCCGATGGGCCGCTTCGGATCCTTCAGGCCGGCTCGCGCGCGCCGCACCGCCCGAGAGATCGTCTCGATCGCCTCCTGCTGGCCGATCACCCGCTTGTGGAGGTGGTCCTCCATGTGCAGCAGGCGCTCCGACTCCTCCTGCGCGATCCGGGTGACCGGGATGCCCGTCCACATCGCCACGACGTGGGCGATCTCCTCCTCGTCGACCGTCGGCTGGTCGCCGGCGACCTTGGCCTGCCATTCGGCCCGCAACGTATCAACCCGCTCGCGGGCGGTCGCCTCGACCTCGCGGAGCCGCGATGCCTCGTCGTACTCCTGCGTGTTGACGGCGGAGTCCTTGTCGCGGGTGACCCGCTCCAGCTCCTTCTGCGCCTCGCGCAGGTCCGGTGGCGCAGACGCGTAGCGAAGGCGCACGCGGCTGGCCGCCTCGTCGATGAGGTCGATGGCCTTGTCCGGCAGGTGGCGGTCCGCGATGTAGCGGATGGAGAGGTCCGCGGCCGCCTTCAACGCGTCGTCGGTGATGACGACCTTGTGGTGATCCTCGTAGCGCGACCGGATCCCCTTGAGGATCTCGATCGTCTGCTCGAGGGTCGGCTCCTCGACCATGACCGGCTGGAAGCGCCGCTCCAGGGCCGCGTCGCGCTCGATGTATTTGCGGTATTCGTCGAGCGTCGTGGCGCCGATGCACTGGAGCTCGCCGCGCGCGAGCGGCGGCTTGAGGATGTTGGCCGCGTCGATCGCGCCCTCGGCCGCCCCTGCGCCCACCAGCGTGTGGAGCTCGTCGATGAACAGGATCGCGTCGTTCGTGTTGCGCAGCTCTTCGATGATCTTCTTGAGCCGCTCCTCGAACTCGCCCCGGTACTTCGTCCCCGCGACGAGCGACCCGATGTCGAGGGTCAGCACGCGCTTGTTGAGCAGCGTCTCCGGCACGTCGTTGTTGACGATGCGGTGGGCAAGGCCCTCGGCGATGGCCGTCTTGCCGACGCCCGGCTCGCCGATCAGGGCGGGGTTGTTCTTCGTCCGGCGGGAGAGGATCTGGATGACCCGCTCGATCTCCTTCTCCCGGCCGATCACGGGGTCCAGCTTGCCGGCGCGCGCCGCCTCGGTCAGGTTGATCCCGAGCTGGTCGACGGTCGGCGTCTTGCTCGCCCGCTTCGCCTCGGGTGCGGGACCGGCGGCGGAGCTCTGGGAGAGGACGCGGATGACCTCGTGGCGGACCTTGTCCAGGTTCACGCCGAGCGACTCGAGGACGCCCGCTGCGATCCCCTCGCCCTCGCGGACCAGGCCCAGCAGCAGGTGCTCGGTACCGATGTAGTTGTGGCCCAGCCGACGTGCCTCGTCGATGGCGAGCTCGATGACGCGCTTCGCGCGCGGCGTCAGGCCAACCTCGCCGACGACCGGGCGATCGCCACGACCGATGATGAACTCGACAGCGGTGCGCACCTTGGCCAGCTCGACGTTCATGTTCTCGAGGACGCGCGCGGCAACCCCCTCGCCTTCACGGACGAGGCCGAGGAGGAGATGCTCGGTGCCGATGTAGTTGTGGTTGAACCGCTGCGCTTCGTCCTGTGCGAGGGTCAGGACCTTGCGCGCGCGGTCGGTGAACTTGTCAAAGCGGTCCATCGAGATCGAACGTCCGTTCTGGCGGCATCAACCGCCCTGCGGGTCATGCTAGCACGACCCATCCGGCCTGCAATCCGCCGACCAGGTGGGTTCCTGCGGAGCGAGAGTGGCCAACGGCCCTGGTTCCTCTCGTTCATGGTGTGGTTCGTCAACGCGGGCCCGGCGGATCCCGAAACGTCGGCGCAAGATCGAGAGGCGCCCCGCCGACTGCCGGCGAGGCGCCTCGTGCACGTGTCGTGACCGAGGGCTAGACCTCCGGCGCCGGCTCCGCTGCGACGTCCGCCTCGGACTCCGGGGCCGGCTCGGCGTCCGCCACCGCGACCGGCTCCTCCTCGACCGTTTCGGCCTCGGCGACGGGCTCCGGCTCCGGGACCGTGACGGCCTCGGCGACGGGCTCCGACTCGGCGGCAATCTCCTCCGCGACGGGTTCCGGCTCGACCGTCTCGGCTTCCGCGACCGGCTCCGGCTCCGGGACCGTCTCGGCCACCGCGACCGCCTCCGGCTCCGTGACGGCCTCGACGACGGGTTCCGACTCCGGGGCCGTCACGGCCTCGACCGCGGGCTCCGGCTCCGCGGCGACGGCTTTGCTCCCGGCGACGGGCTCGGGCTCAACCTCGGGGGCCGCTTCGGCCGAGCGCTGCTCGGCCTTCTCGGCCTGCTCGAGCTGCTGGCGGACCTGCGCGAACGCTGCGGCGAGCGTGTTGTCGATCCCGCCCTCGGGCTCCTGGACGGCGTCGGACATCGCGTATCCGCGCTCCTCGCGGGGACGCCGGGGCCGCGGCGCCTCGGGCGCCGGACGAGCCGGTGCCTCCTCGGCCTGCTTCAGGCTGAGGCCGAGGCGATGCCGCTCCGAGTCGAGCGAGATGATCTTGAGCTTGATGGTCTGGCCCTCGCGGACCACGTCACCTGGATGCGCGACGCGCTGGTGCGAGAGCTCGCTGATGTGGATCAGGCCCTCGAGCCCATCGCGGACCCGCACGAAGGCGCCGAAGTTCACGAGCTTCGTCACCGTTCCGTCGATGACCTCGCCAACCTTGAAGTCGGCGACCGTGGAGTGCCACGGGTCCGGCTGCAGGCGGCGGATCGACAGGCTGATCCGCCCACGCTCATGGTTGATGTCGATGACCTCGGCCTCGACCTCTTCGCCGACCTTGTAGCCGGCCTCGGGGTTGTTGACCTTGTTCCAGGAGAGCTCGCTCTTGTGGACGAGCCCGTCGATCCCGCCGAGGTCGACGAAGACCCCGAACGGCGCGATCGAACGAATGTTGCCCTTGACCTTCTGGCCGACCTGGAGGCTGCTGAAGAGCTCGTCGCGCTTCTCGCGCCGCTCCTCGTAGAGCGCCACCTTCTCCGAGAGGATCAGGCGGTTCGCCTTCCGGTTCACCTCGAGGATCTTGAGGCGAAGCCGGCGACCGACGTACGGCTGGAGCTTCTCGGCGATCTCCTGGGCCGCGTCGCGCGGCTGCTCGTTCTGGGGCCGGCGCGGGAAGTCCACGATCTGGCTGATCGGCACGAAGCCGCGGATCCCGCAGTCGACGATCAGGCCGCCCTTGTTGTGGTCGATGACCGGCGCCTCGATGATGATCCCGGTCTCGAACTGCTCCTGCATCGAGCGCCACTTGCGCTCGAGGCCGGCGCGTCGCAGGGAGAGGACCACGTGGCCCTCGGGCGACTCCGGCTGGAGCACATAGACCAGGACCACATCGCCGACCGCGAGGACCGGGGAGGACTCCGCGTTTCGTCCGTAGAGCTCGCGGTTCGAGACCACGCCCTCGCTCTTCGCACCGATGTCGACGAGGATCTCGTCCTTGTCGATCCGGACGATCGCGCCCTCGACGACGTCACCGTGCTTGAAGCTCCGGATGTCGGTGTCCTGCTCCGCGAGCAGCTCCTCCATCGTGGACGGCTCCGGACGAGCCGCCGGCGCCGGCACGACGACGTCGGGCTCCTCGGCGGCGGGCGCGTCGGCGAGATCCTCGGGGCTGACCCCATCGGGGCCCGCTTCGGCCGCGGGCTCAGCCACGGGCTCGGCGACCGCCACCGGCTCGGCGGCAACGCCGGCCACGGGTTCGGCGGTGGGCTCTGCGGCAACCTCGGCCACGGGTTCGGCCGCCGCCATCGGCTCGACGGCAACGTCCGCCGGGGCTTCCGCCACGGGTTCGGCTACCGGCTCGGCGACGGCGTCATCCGCGGGCGCGGCAACGGCATCAGCCTCCGGCTCGACGGCAGGCTCGGCTTCCGGTGCTGGGGCTTCCTCGGCTGCGGGCTCGATCATGGACGGCTCGGGGGTCTCGGCGGCCACGTCGGCGACCACGATCGCCGGTTCTGCGACGGAGACTACCTCGGGGGCATTCGCCTCCGACATGGTCTCCGGCGTGGTCCCTGCCTGCTGCTCTTCGGTCAAGGGTTTTCCTACCTCTGTCATGGAGTCCGCCCGAAACGAAGACGACGGCCGAGCCGTGCTCGCACCGTCGTCGTTGGGTTCGGTCCGTGCGCCCTGCGTGCGGTCCGCTCCTCCACTCCGTCCGTCGGAAGCTGTTCGGCTGTCGAGCCCTCGCGGGGCCGCGCGAGTCTAGCACACGACTCCTGACGGGTACAATCCGCGAGCCGTGCCCGAGCTGCCCGACCTGACGATCCTGGCCGAAGCGTTCGGCCCGGCGCTGGTCGGCCGCACGATCGACTCGGCGATGGCCGTGGACCCGCTCGTCCTGCGGGCGACGCCGGCCGAGCTGGCCGCAATCGTGGGCGATCGCCTGCTCCAGGTACGTCGGCGCGGCAAGTTCCTGATCCTCGAGACCGACCGCACCACGATCTGGGCAGCGCCGATGCTGACAGGACGGTTCGGGATGGTCCCTCCCGAAGCGGCCCGTCCGAAGGGGTCGGTCGTGCTCCGATTCGGTCTCCGCGTCGGGCCGGGCCCCGGTGAGACGGCCGCCTGGACACGCGGCGCCGACTGGCT
>JADGQH010000071.1 GCA_017881985.1 Chloroflexota bacterium
TCCTCGGCCAGCCGAGCCACGAGGAGCGGCTTCGACTCGTGCGCCACGAGCGGGACCTCGGCCGCCTCGAGGGCGCGGCGGAGCGCGTCGGACGCCTCCGGGCCGTCCGCGACCAGGACCCGGCCATCTTCGCCCGCGATGGCGAGCGCGAGCGCGTGCCCCTTCCGTGGCCGCGGATCGTCGAGGATCACGGCGACGCCGACAGCCGAGCGTCCCGCGAGCCACCCAGCCAGCCCCGGGATGCCGTCGACCGTCACGGCCTCCACACGGTCCGGCTCGGCGATCAGCGCCGCGAGCGCCGCCCGGAGATCGCCCGCGGGCAACGGGCCGGATTCGGGGCGGGCCTCCGGCGTGGCGGCGCCGATCTGGCCCAGCGAGTCGAAGTCGAGGGCAAGCTGCAGGCCGTCGCCGCCCGCGGGACGCGATCCCGTCGCGGCCCGGGCGGCCCCGCGACTGCCGAAGGCTGGACGAGGCGCAGGTACGGGATCGCCGTACCCTGCCCCGGCCGCATCGACGCCGGGAGCCCGTCCGCCGGGCCCGAAATCGCCGGACAGGCCGCGGCCGTCCAGCGCGGCTGCCTCGGCTCGAGCGGCAGCCTCGCCACGGAGCGGCGGCAGCCGGTCGATGAGCGTGCGGAACTCGTACTCCCGGAAGAGCCGGACAACCTCGTCGCGGTCGTAGTCGCCGAAACGGGCCGCGTCGAGGTCGAGCGCCACCGGCAGGTCCCGGTGGATCGTGACGAGCTCCCGGCTGGCGAGGACCTGTTCGTGGTGCTCGCGCAGCTTCTCGCGCAGCTTCTCCGGCGTGACGTCGTCGAGGTGCGCGTACATCGCGTCGAGGTTCCCGAACTGGCCGATGAGCTTCGCCGCTGTCTTGTCTCCCACGCCGGGCACGCCGGGAATGTTGTCCGTGGAGTCGCCCTTGAGCGTCTTGAAGTCGATCATCTGGGCCGGTGCCAGGCCGTAGCGTTCTTCGATCCGGGCCGGGTCGTACATGACCGTCGCGTCGACACCCATCCGGGTGGTCATCAGCCGGGTCCGGTCCGTCACGAGCTGCAGCATGTCCAGGTCCCCGGTGACGATCGTCGTCTCGAGGTCGCGACCCTCGGCCTCGCGCGTGAGCGTGCCGATGACGTCGTCCGCCTCGAAGCCCGCCAGCTCGTAGACCGGCAGCCGAAGCGCCGCGACCACCTCGCGGACCTTCGGGAACTGCGCGCGCAGGTCATCCGGCATGGGCCGCCGCGTCGCCTTGTAGGCCGCGGACAGCTCGTGCCGGAAGGTCGGTGCCGGCAGGTCAAAGGCGATCGCCACGTAGTCGGGCCGCACGTCCTGGAATCCGCGCAGGACGATGTTCGAGAAGCCGAAGACCGCGTTCACCAGCTCGCCCTTCGACGTCGAGAGCGGGACGTTGATGAGCGCGAAATAGCCGCGATAGATGAGCCCGTTGCCGTCGAGCAGCATCAGGCGTTCCATGGGCGTGGGCATCCTCCCGGCGGCGCGGCCCGCGGGATGCGCCTGCGGCGACGCGGGGCGCCTCGGTCGAGTGTACCGGTCCGGCGCGCGACGGACCCACGCCTCGCGACCCGCCGACGTCAGGCGTGACCCCACACGAGGCGCATGCGGTGCGCACATCCCGCACACATCTCCGGCGCATCGTCATGCCTGTCGACCGGTCGCAACCGTGGCCGGTCCAGACGACATGGAGCACCTCAGCATGCGCACCCGTTTCGGGCTCCTCGGCGGAGTCCTCGTCCTTGCCTTCGGCGCTGGCATCGCCGCCCTTGCCTATCAGGCTGGCGTCAGCCAGGGTGCCGCCACCGCGGCAACGGCCGGCTCGGTCGTGGTCATCGGCAGCGGATCCTGGGGCTTCGGGATCTTCGGGGTCCTGTTCGGCCTCTTCCTCCTGTTCGTCCTCGCCAGGATCGTGATCGGCGTGACGTTCGGCGCCTTCGGGCGGGGCCATGGTCGCGGCCCGTGGGCCCATGGCGGCTATCCGGGGCGCGGCGCGTGGACCGACGCTCCCGCCGGTGGTCCCGACGCGGGTGGTCATGGCACAGGCGGTGCGCGGGGCCACTGGGGCGACCGCGAGGCGTTCGTGGCGGAGATGCACCGGCACCTCCACGAGCGCGATGCGGCCGCTGCGTCCGCCGCCGGGCCCGCCGCGGCAACCGGGGCCGTCGCAGGCGCCTCCGAACGGCCGACGGATCCCACCCCTCCCGCGCCGGGTACTTCCACCGGGGCCTGACTCTGCCTGGCGCGATCACGACCGGCAGGGCGGGGCGTATGCTCCGTCCCGGCCGGCCGTTTCCCGGTCGGCCACTTCCCCCCGGCCGCCGTCCCCGCGAACGGGCGCGCCGCCCCGGAGCCTCCCGATGAAGACCGTCCTCGTCGTCGACGACGAACCGAAGATCGCGGCGCTTGCCCGCGACTACCTCGAGCACGCGGGCTTCGCGGTCATCGTGGCCGGCGATGGGCCGGGCGCGCTCGCGCTCGCCCGCTCCCGCCGGCCGGACCTGGTGGTGCTGGACCTCGGCCTGCCAGGGCTGGACGGGCTCGACGTCGCGCGCACGCTGCGCCGAACGTCGGACGTGCCGATCCTCATGCTGACGGCCCGCACGGACGAGGCCGACAGGATCGCCGGCCTGGAGCTGGGCGCCGATGACTACGTCACGAAGCCGTTCAGCCCGCGCGAGCTCGTCGCGCGCGTCCGAGCCATCCTCCGGCGCGTCGACCTTGCGACGCTGCAGGCCGACGCACCGATCCGGGTCCTCGACGTGGAGCTCGACCCGACGCGCATGCGTGCCTCGGTCGCGGGACGGCCCGTGGACCTGACCCTGACGGAGTTCACGCTCCTCGCGACGCTCGTCCGGCAGCCCGGCCGGGTCTTCACGCGGTCCCAGCTGCTCGACGCCATCCACGGGGTCGCGTTCGAGGCATACGAGCGGGCGATCGACGGCCATGTCAAGAACCTGCGGCGGAAGCTCGAGCCTGATCCGGCACACCCCCGCTATCTCCAGACGGTCCACGGCGTCGGCTACCGGTTCGCGGATGCCTGACCCGGGCGGCCTCGACGACACCCCGCCGGACGAGCCGACTCCCGGGCCGCCGCGCCCGGGACCCGGCGATCGACCGCCGGACGGGCCGCCCGTCCAGAGGCGTCCACCCTGGTGGCCGGACGGCGAGCCCTGGCCGCCTCGTCATCGCAGCCGGGCATTCCGTGCCGGAGCCGGAGCCTGGGACGCCACCGATATGGCCGGCGGTCACTGGCGGCGGCGCCACCGCGGACGTTTCGGGTGCCTCGTGGGTGCCGTCGTCGGCTTCGTCGTGGGCATGGCCACCGTCGCGACCTGGATCGTGGCCGGCCTCCTCGGCCTGGCCGGCATCCACGTTGGGTCCCTGGCAGCGCCGGGGCAGGTCGTCCTTGCCGTGGCCGTCGGGGCGATCCTGCTGATCGTGCTCGGCCGCGGCGCGCGGCGCGTCTCCGCCCCTGTCGCGGACCTGCTGGCGGCCGCCGACCGGCTCGCGATCGGCGACTATGAGGTTCGCGTCCCCGAGCGCGGGCCGCGCGAGCTTCGAGCGGCGGCCCGTTCGCTCAACACCCTCGCGCAGCGCCTCGCAGCGACGGACGAGCGCCGCCGGGCACTGCTTGCCGACATCAGCCACGAGCTGCGAACCCCGCTGACGGTCGTCAGGGGCGGGCTCGAGGGGATGCTCGATGGGCTTCGCCCGCGCGACGACGCGCATCTCGCGGCGCTCCGCGACGAGACCCTGCTGATCGACCGCCTGATCGACGACCTGCGGACGGTAGCGCTCGCCCAGGCCGGCGCGCTGCCGCTCCACGTCGCGGAGGTCGAGCCCGCTGCCCTCGTCGACGACGCGGTGGCCGCCATGACCGGGTCCGCGGCGACGGCCCAGGTGCAGCTTCGCGGGCGCCACGCGGACGGGCTGCCCACCCTGGTCGCGGACGCGGACCGCCTCGCGGAGGTGCTGCGAAACCTCATCGCGAACGCCCTCCGCCACACACCCGCCGGCGGCACCATCGACGTGGAGGCCAGCGCGCCTGACGCCCGCACGGTCGCGTTCGCGGTCGAGGATTCCGGCAGCGGCCTCGCGCCCGGCGACGCGGAGCGAATCTTCGAGCGCTTCCAGCGTTCGGCGGACTCGACCGGGAGCGGGCTGGGCCTCTCGATCGCGCGCGAGCTGGTCGCCGCGCACGGTGGCTCGATCGCGGCCTCGAGCCCCGGCCCGGGCCGGGGCACCACGGTCCGCTTCACGATCCCGGTCGCTCGCTGACGCCGCGCCGCGAACGCCACGGAGCCGGGAGCGACCGGCCCCGAAGCATGCCCTCGGCGGCGCGAACGCGGGCAGTCCGCGATCGGCTGCGGTCGTTCGGTGCGGCAGCCCGGTGTGACGGCGTGTTGATGGCAGCTGGTCCCGAGCCGCAGTCAGTCTGCGTCGTCGACCCGATGGATCAGGGCGCCCTGCGGCTCGCCACACGCCGCACATCGTGGGCCAGCGTCAGCCGGTCGAGATAGCCGGGCCCAGTCACTCCCGAAGAGGCTCGCGCTGAGCGTGATCGCCGGCGCGGGCGTCAGATCGGCTGGCTCGAAGGCGTGCGGTCGCGCTGACGCCCCCTGCGGCCGAGGTGAAGCAAACAGGGCCGCCGCTCCGAGTGCATAGCTCGGGAGCGCCAGGAACACCACGCCGCTCGCGGCGAGGAAGATCCTCACGGTCAGGTAGGCGAGGATTGGGACCCGAGCACGATCACGAACGACCATCCAGGCGGCACCGAGGTCGACGAAGCAGCTCGCTGCTGTCAACGCGACGAAGGCGCTGACGCCACCGGGCAGCGCAGAGGCGACCTCGCCACGGGAAACCAGGAGCGCCATCCCGATCCAGACCAAGACGGCCGTCAGGAGCGCAACGGTCGCGACGGCGACGCCGGGTCGAGGCGGTCGCCGACGACGGGCCGCCGCGGTGGCGCCGGTAGCCGGCTGGGCCGGGGCCGTCTCGACCCTCGACGCTCGATCCATGACGTCCATGTTTGACGGTGGCAGCGGGATGTCAAGTGAACGAGGACTCCACTGTTCGTGGTGGGCGTCGGCGACGATTCCCTCAACAGCCATCACACGCGCCCGCATCGGGCGGTCGTCCGCCGGAACCGGCTGGACCCTTCGGGCGTCCGATGGGCCGTGCTAGACTCGCGCCGCCTCGCCGCCCCGACGTTTCCCGGCGTCCGCGCCGGAAGGAGCCGCGCCCAGTTGGACGATCCTCGCCCACGCTCGTCCGGGGACGTCACCCGGGCAGCCGGCCCGGACGATGCGACGGCCCGGCGGGACCAGATCCTCGTCGAGCGCGCGCTTGACGGCGACCTCGGGGCCTTCAACCAGCTCGTCGAGGCGTACCAGGATCTCTGCCACGCCCTGGTCGCGCGGATGGTCCCGGATCCCGACCAGGCGAGCGACGCGGTCCAGGAAGCCTTCTTCTCGGCATACCGAAACCTGCGCTCCTACCACGGACCGTCGTTCCGCGGCTGGTTGACGCGCATCGCGATCAACGCCGCGATGGACCTCCAGCGTGCGAAGAAGCGCCGTCCCGTGACGCCCTATCCCGAGCTCGACGACGAAAGCTGGCAGCCGCCCGCAGGGCCGGATGCCGACCCCGAGGCGATCGCCACGACCGGCGAGCGGCAGCGCGTCCTCGTCGCGGCGATGGGAGCAATCGCCCCCGACCAGCGCGCCGCAATCGTCCTGTTCGACGTGGAGGGCTACGACTACGCCGAGATCGCCGCGATGACCGGCGTGAGCCTCGGCACGGTGAAATCCCGGATCCATCGCGGCCGGCTGGCGCTCCGTGGGCTGCTGGCCGACCGGATGGAACTCTTCCGCAGCTGAGGGCGTCACCGAGCCATGCACCCCGCTCCCGACCACTCCCCCGCCGCCGCGGCAGCCGAACACGCTGCGCTCATCGTGGCGCTCGATGCGGGCGACCTGGCGGGTCGCGAGCGCGATGACGCAACGACCCTCGCGAGCACGTGTGCCGGTTGCGCGTCCCTCCTCGACGACCTCGCCGTCCTCCGCGCGGCGACGGCCGCGCTCGTGGTGACGCCCCGAACCCGTGACTTCCGTCTGACGGAGGCGGATGCCGCGCGCCTGCGCCCCTCGACGTGGAGGAGCCTGGTCCGGTGGCTCGCGGCGCCGCGGTCGACCGTTCGCCCGCTGGCTGGCGGACTGGCTGCGCTCGGGATCGTGGGGCTGCTCCTGACAACGACTCCCGGCTTCTTCGGGGGGGCCGCCACCTCGCTCTCGACGACCGGCGCCCCGGTGGTGGCTCCCGGCGGCGCCGAGGGCGCGGGCGGAGCGGTGGGTGGAAGCGCCCTGCCGAACGCGGCGTCGAACGCTGCGCCGAGTGCCGCTGCGAGCGCCGCGGCGAGCACCGCAGCCCGGCCCAACGGGGCCGCCCCGATCGGGCCGGCCGCGTCCGCGGCGTCGGCCGCAAGCCCGGTGGCGCTCCCGCCCGGCACCACTCCGGGCCTTGCCGCCCTTCCCGCTCCGAGCCCTGCCACCGTCTCCGGCCCGGCACCGACGCCCATCCCCGACGCCGGGACCGTCACGGGTCCTGCCGCAGCCGCGACCGCCCCCACGGGACCGTCGGACTTCTCGACGGACGCCGGCGCACCGACGGATTCGACGAAGGCGGCGCCCCCCGAGGTCTCGCAGGGCGACCGAAGCGCGGTGCCAGCGACCCGGGAGCAGTCCGCGCCGCCGGATCGCACCGTGCCGCTGCTGCTCTCGCTCGTCCTGCTGGTCGCCGGCCTCGGGCTCCTCGTCGCCAATCGGGTGCTGCGCCGGGGCGCCGGCTCCTGACGGCGCGCCGCCCTCGATCGGTCCCCGGATCGAGCGCGGCACCGCGCGCTACCATGGCGGCCGCGCCGGAGTGGCGGAACTGGCAGACGCGACGGTCTCAAACACCGTTGAGGGCAACTTCGTGCGGGTTCAAATCCCGCCTCCGGCACCACGCTCGCGCACGCCGAACGGGTTCGCCTGGACGGCGCGTCAACGCAATCATCGTCCTGGGGGGTCTTTTGTCATGCGTCGCACCGTCTCTCTGATCGCCGCGTGCATCCTCGTGGTCGGATGCTCGTCGGGTGGGTCGGCACCGTCCGGAGCCGCGTCCAGCGACGGCGGTCCGGGCAGCCCAGCCCCGAGCGCCGTGACGGGCGTCCCGGCCGCAAGCGCCGGTGGCGGGCTACCGGCGGGCAACCGGCCGAGCGGCGCAAAGGTCCGGATCGTCAACGCGTATGCCCCCCTCAACGGGGACCCGGGTCCCATCGACATCTACGCGGCACCATGGGCGGGGGAGGGCGACAAGCCGCTCCTGTCGGTTCCCTACGGAACCGTGAGCGAGTACTTCGACCCGACGGTCTCCGACGACGCCGGAGACATGTTCCTGTCGATGTACTGGGCGGGCACGAACGGGAACGGCAACGAGCTGGTCTCGCAGACCGAGACGCTCAAGGGCGGCGAGGTCATCACGTTCATCGTCGCGACGGGCGACTCCACGCAGGACTCGGGGCGCCGGTTCGGGTCGATCCAGGCGTTCTTCCAGACGGCGAGCGGCGGGACGTTCGGCCAGTCGACCCCTGCGCCCGGGAAGGCGCTCCTGATCGTCGACTCGAACGGAGTCGAGAACGTGATCGCGAAGCCGGACAGCACGACCTGGTTCTTCAGTGCGGGGACGGGCTGCACGAAGGCGATCAACGACGACGCCAACTCCCTTTCTGGTGCCGGTCCCGGCGGTGGGGGGACGTACCAGCTCGATCCCGGCTCCTACACCGGCTCGATCCATGCCTACGCCAAGGACGACCCATCCATTCCCACCTGTGACAACGCGGCGCTCATCGACAAGCTCGCCATCAAGGCCGTCGCCGACCAGACCGCGATCCTCTTGATCTACGCGCCGAAGGACGGGGACCTCCGGACGGTCTTCATCCCGCTCGACGGGTAGCGGGAGCGTCCGTCACCGGGGCAGCGAGTCCGGCTTCGCGACGCCCGCCGGCGAAGAGCCTGCCGACTGGCCCCCCAATCGCGGGACAATCGGCCCTCTCCGCCGACGCCCATGACCAGCGATCCTTTCCTCAGCGCCTCTGCCGCCCTTCCCCCCAGGGCTGTAGAGGCGTATCCATTCCCCCCTGCGCGCAGGACGCGGCGCTCCGGGGACGTCGGCAGCCGATGCGCGTCGGCGGCGCTCGACGTCGGCGGCCGATCCGTGCCCGCGCCGCTGGACCTGGTCGCCGGTGATGGCCGACCTGGGCGCCAGAACCTCACCCCGGCCGGCCATCGGCAGCGCCGGTGTACGCTTCCGCCCGCGAATGGCGAGGTTCGGGCCATCGCGGATGGAGGTCTCGATGAGCATCTTCCGCCGCCTCTTCGGGGGCCCAGCGGAGCCGGGCGCGAATGGGGCGCCCGCGTCGGACATTGCGGACGACGGGAACGGCGTCACGGCATCGCGGGAGGGCGGCGCGCATGCGTCAGCCGACGCCTCCGCCCCCGACACCGCGACTGTCCGCCGGATCGTCTCCCAGCTCGAGGCTATGCCGCCCGACCGGGCACGCTACCTCGCCGCCGCGTCCTACGTGCTCGCCCGCGTCGCGAACTCCGATCTCGTGATCAGCCCCGAGGAGACCGCGTTCATGGAGCGGACGCTCGTCGAGGAGAGCGCGATCGGCGAAGCTGAGGCGGTCCTCGTGGTCGAAGCCGCGAAACAGCAGGCGCGGTTGTTCGGCTCGACGGAGGACTACCTCGTCACGCGCGAGTTCAGGCAGATCTCCGGCCCGGACCAGCGCCTTCGGCTGTTGCGAGCGTGCTTCCTTGCCGCGGCCGCGGACAACTCCATCTCGTCGGCGGAGAGTGCGACGCTGAACCAGATCGCGAGCGAGCTCGACGTCGATGCAGCCGCGCTGAGCGCGCTCAGGAGCGAGTTCGGCGACCGCCTGTCCGTGGTCCAGGCGATGCGTGCAGCCCGTGCCGGAACCTCTACGGACCGGGACCCGACCGGCGGCTGACCCGCCTGACCCGAACGGCGGCTCACGCCGGCCGACGCGGGCCGAAGCTCGCGTCAGGCAGAGGCGCGCAGCGCGTCGGTCTCGACTTCGAGCTCGAGCTCGAGCGTGCAGATCTCCGGGCGCAGCTGCCGGCTCACGTCCGTGACGAGGTCAACGTCATAGGCGACGCCTGCCCGCAGCTCCATCGGCAGGTCGGCGCGTCCGTGACCCTGCGGCAGGTGGACGGTGACGCGCGTCGCGCCCGGACGCGAGCGCAGAAGATCGCGCACGGTCGCCATCGCCGCCTGGAGGACCTCGGGCGCGATCCCGGCGCCGAACCGGACGTGGAGGCGCCCGGCCGGCCCCGCCTCGACCGGCAGCGTGGGCTCCGCCGCGGATGCAACCGCGCGATCGCGCGCCTCTTCGGGCAGCTCAGGCACCTCGTAGTCGGGCGCCGCGACCTCGAGGTCGGCTGGCTCCGACGATCCCGGAAGGGGCTCGGGCGGGAGGCTCGCGGCTGGACGTGTCGCCGGCCCGGTTTCGGCGGCGTTCGTCAACGGCGCGTGCCCGTTGCCGCCGGCGGGTCCGCGGCCGTTCCCAGGGCCATTGCCGTTCGGCCCGGCCGGCCGGGCTGCTCCGCCGCGACCCCGCCCCCGCGACCCCCGGTCACCGGCTGCGACTTCTGCCGCGAACGACGCCTCACCGCGGGCCACGGCTGCATCCCATTCCCAGGCCGCATCCGCGAGCAGCGAGACCTCCTCGCCCCGATGGTCGATTCGACCCGCGACGAGGAGGATGACGCCCTCCTGCCATGTTCCGGCCGTCTGCTCGTGGAGCCTCGGGAAGACGACGACCTCGATGGCGCCCTGCAGGTCCTCGAGCGTGACGACCGCCATGGTGGCCTTCGCCTTCGTGATCACCGTCCGACTCCCCGTCACGACGCCGCCCACCACCACACGCTGCCCGTCGAGGGACTCGTCCTTCAGGTCTCCCGAGTACGCCGTGACGAAATGCCCGATCCGCTCCGCGACCTCGCCGAGCGGATGATCCGACAGGTACAGGCCCAGCAGCTCCTTCTCCCAGCGGAGCCGCTCGCGGGTGGGCACCTCCGGCGACGCGGGCAGCGGCCGCTCGAGGGCGGCGGGATCCGCGGCGAGGTCGAAGAAGCTGATCTGGCCCGACGCCCGCTCCCGCTGGTCCGCCTGCGCGGTGGCCAGCGTGTCGTCGAGCGCGTCGAGAAGCCGGCCCGGGTGGCCGAACGCGCTGAGCGCACCGACCTTGGCAAGGCATTCGAGCACCCGCTTGTTCACCAGCCGAAGGTCGATTCGGTCGCAGAAGTCCGCGAAGGATCGGAACGGGCCGTCCGCCTCACGTGCGGCGATGATCGACTCGATGGCGCCCTGGCCGACGTTCTTGACGGCGAGCAGCCCGAACCGGATGGACGGGCCCTCCACCGTGAACTCGAGGTGGCTGGCGTGGACGTCCGGTGGGAGCACGGAGATCCCCATCCGGCGGCATTCGGCGACGGCCGCCGAGACCTTCTCCCCGTTGTCGCGGAAGGCGGTCAGCACGCTCGTCATGTACTCGACCGTGTAGTTCGCCTTGAGGTAGGCCGTTTGATAGGCGACCAGCCCGTAGCAGGTCGCATGGGCCTTGTTGAAGCCGTAGCGCTCGAACGGCTCGAACGCCTTGAAGACCGCGTCGATCGTGTCGGGACGAACGCCGCGCTCGGCGGCCTGGGTGACGAACTTGTCCTTGAGCGAATGGAGGACGGCCGACTTCTTCTTCCGGATCGCGTAGCCGAGCGTGTCCGCCTCCGGACCGGTGAAGCCGGCCAGGCCGACCGCGGCAGACATGATGTCTTCCTGGTAGACGAAGATCCCGAACGTCCGGTTCAGGTAGGGCTCGAGCAGCGGATGGAGGTACGTGACCGGCTCGCGCCCGTGCTTCCGTGCGATGTAGTGCGGGATGTTGTCCATCGGGCCGGGCCGGTAGAGGGCGACCATCGCCGCAAGGTCGAAGACCGACGTCGGCCGAAGCTCCCGGACGTAGCGCCGCATCCCTGGCGACTCCAGCTGGAAGACGCCAGTCGTCTCGCCGGACGCGAGCAGCGCGAAGGTCGTCCCGTCGTCGAGCGGGATGTCATCGAGGTCGATCTCCACGCCGCGGTGCTGCCGGACCAGGTCCACCGCCTGGCGCAGGATGGTCAGGTTCGAGAGGCCCAGGAAGTCGAACTTGAGGAGTCCCAGCGCCTCTACCCCGTGCATCTCGCACTGGGTCATCGTGGCGTCCGAGTTGGTGGCCTTCTGGAGCGGCATCAATTCCGTCAGCGGCTCGCGGCTGATCACGACGCCGGCGGCGTGGGTCGACGCGTTCCGGGCGACGCCCTCCAGCTGCTTCGCGAAGTCGATGATCCGGCGGACCGGCGGCTCCGCCGCGTACATCTCGTGGAGCTGCGGGCTCAGCGTGAGCGCCTCGTCCAGCCGGATGCCGAGCTGGTTGGGGACCGCCTTCGCGATCCGGTCCACGTCCCCGTAGCCGTGCCCAAGGACGCGGCCCACGTCCCGGATCGCCGCCCTGGCCAGCATCGTGCCGAACGTGATGATCTGGGCGACGTGATCCGCGCCGTACTTCTGGGTGACGTAGTTGATGACCTCCTCGCGGCGACCGTCCTCGAAGTCGACGTCGATGTCGGGCATCGTCACGCGGTCCGGGTTGAGGAAGCGCTCGAAGGGGAGCCCGTAGTGGATGGGGTCCACCGGCGTGATCCCGAGGGTGTACGTCACGATCGACCCCGGCGCGCTCCCCCGGCAGGTCGTCTGGATCCGCTGCTCCCGGGCGAACCGGACGAAGTCGGCGACGATCAGGAAGTAGCCGGCATAGCCCATCGAGACGATCGTCCCGAGCTCGTAGTCCAGGCGCCCCTGCAGCTCCGGGGTAACCCCTCCGTAGCGCCGGGCGAGGCCCGCCTCGCACTCCTTCCGAAGCCAGCTCTCGGGCGTCTCGCCGTCGGGCACCGGGAAGTGCGGGATCCGCAGGTGGCCCAGCGGCAGCTCGAGGTCCACCATCTCCGCGATCCGACGGGACGCCCGGATCGCGTCGACCTGGTCCGGGAAGAGGGCCGCCATCTCGGCCGCCGACTTGAGGTAGAAGGCGTCGGTCTCGAACCGCATGCGGCCCGGCGTGTCGATGTTGCTGCCGGTGCCGACGCACAGGAGGACGTCGTGCGCCTCCGACTGCGCGCGGTGCACGTAGTGGAGGTCGTTCGTGACCACGAGCGGCAGGCTCGTCTCCGGCGCGAGCCGCAGGAGCTGCTCGTTGAGCCGGCGCTGGAGCGGGATGCCGTGGTCCTGGAGCTCCAGGAAGAAGTTCCCGGGGCCGAGGATCTCGCCGTACTCGCCCGCCAGGCGCCTGGCAGACTCCCAATCGTCGATCTCGAGCGCCTTCGGGATCTCGCCTCCGAGACAGGCCGACAGACCGATCAGGCCCTCGCTGTACCGCGCAAGGTGCTCGCGGTCGATTCGCGGCTTGTAGTAGTACCCGTCGAGGTGGGCGTCCGTGACGAGCCGGCAAAGGTTGCGGTAGCCGACGAGATTCTTCGCCAG
>JADGQH010000280.1 GCA_017881985.1 Chloroflexota bacterium
ATCGGCGTCGGGAGGACCACGTCGTAGGCCGAGATCCGGTCGGAGGCGACGAGGAGCAGTCGGTCCGCATCCACCGCGTACAGGTCCCGGACCTTGCCCGAGCGGATGAAGGCCGCGGAGGTGGAGGTCCCGGTTGCCGTCAACGCGCGATCCCCGGGTCGATGGCGTCGAGGCGCGCGATGATCGTCGGCACGTGGACCAGGAACCCGGCGTCGTCGAAGCAGGCGTCAAGGCTCGCCAGGGTCAGGCGCGGCGCCACGCTCGCGTCGGTTGCCAGGAGGTCGCGCAGCGGGCGTCGCTCGTCGGCGGCCCGCAGGGCGTTCCGCTGGATGATCGCGTATGCCTCCTCGCGCGAGAGGCCGCCCTCCTCGACGAGCGCGACCAGCACGCGCGACGAGGCGTGGAGGCCGAGCCCGCGCTCGATGTTCTCGCGCATCCGCTCCGGCCGCACGACGAGCCCCTCGACGAGGCCCGCCATCTTGGCGAGCATGTAGTCGAGGAGGATCGTGGCGTCGGGGAGGAGCACCCGCTCTGCGCTGCTGTGGCTGATGTCGCGCTCGTGCCAGAGCGGCTGGTTCTCGAACGCGGCACCCGCGTAGCCGCGCAGGAGCCGCGCCAGACCCGCGATCCGCTCGCACAGGATCGGGTTGCGCTTGTGCGGCATCGCCGAGCTGCCCTTCTGCCCGGCCCGGAACGGCTCCATCAGCTCCCCGATCTCGGTGTGCTGGAGGTTCCGGACCTCGGTGGCGAAGCGTTCGAGCGAGCCGCCAGTGATCGCGATCGCTGCCATGACCGCGGCGTGGCGGTCGCGCTGGACGATCTGGGTGCTCACGGGATCGGCGGCAAGCCCAAGATCGGCGAGGACCTCGGCCTCGAGGTCGGGGGCGAGCAGGCTGTACGTCCCGACCGGGCCGGAGATCTTGCCCGTCGCGATGTCGTGGAAGGCCCGCGCGAGGCGCGCACGATCGCGATCGAGCTCGAAGGCCCAGCCGGCCAGCTTGAGCCCCAGGGTCGTCGGCTCGGCATGGACCGAGTGGGTCCTGCCCATCATCACGGTTCCTGCTTCGGCCCGGGCGCGCGCGACGAGGGCAGCGAGGAGCCGGTCGGCGCCACCGAGCAGGAGCGCGCCCGCGGCCCGGAGCTGAAGCGCGAGCCCGGTGTCCACCACGTCGCTGCTCGTGAGGCCCAAGTGGAGATAGCGGCCCTCCGGGCCGACCGATTCCGCGACCTGGCTCACGAAGGCGATGACGTCGTGGTCGGTGGTCCGCTCGATCTCTGCGATCCGGTCGACGTCGACACGAGCGCGCCGCTCGATCGCCCCGTACGCCTCGGCAGGCACGCTGCCGCGGGCCACTTGCGCCTTTGCCACGGCCAGCTCCACGCGAAGCATGGCCGCGAAGCGGGCCTCCTCGGACCAGACCGCACCCATCTCGGCGCGGGTGTAGCGGCGGATCACCTGGGCGTCCCCGCCGTGACCGGAACGACCCCGCGCAGGGCCGGCGCCGCGGCCGCGATGTCGTGGCGGCGCTGGAGCCCGTCGAAGTCGATCCCGTCGACGGCGCGCTCCGCGGCGACCCGCGCAGCGGCAAGGTCCGCGCCCAGGCCCACGACGGTGAGCACGCGTCCTCCGCGGACTCGCCAGGTCCCACCGGCGTCGCGGGCCGTGCCGGCGTGGAAGACCAGGCCTCCCTGCGCGTCCGCCTCGGCGAGCCCGGTGATCGCGGCGCCCGATCGCGGCGCCGCGGGGTACCCGGCCGCCGCGAGGACGATGCCGACGGCCGCCTCCGGGGTCGACGGGAGGAGCCGGCCCGCGAAGCCGGCCTCCGCCGCGGCCGCCGCCAGGCGACCCTCCGCGGCCGCGAGCAGGAGCGGCGCAAGCGGGGCCGCGCAGCGCGGCAGGATCACCTGGGATTCCGGGTCCCCGAACCGCGCGTTGCACTCGAGCAGCGCCGGGCCATCCGCGGTCAGGATCAGCCCCGCGTAGAGTGCGCCCCGGAACGGGGCGCCGAGGCGGGCGAGCTCGGCGAGGATCGGCACGTGGAACGACGCCACGATTCCCGCCACGTTCGCATCGGGGAGATCCGGGAGCGGGCTGTACGCCCCCATCCCGCCCGTATTCGGGCCCGTGTCGCCGTCCCCGAGCCGCTTGTGGTCGCGGGCGGCGGGCAGGGCGATCGCCGCCGTCTCATCCGCAAGCACGATGACGCTTGCCTCCGGCCCGCGAAGGCGCTCCTCCACCACGACGCGCGGCACCCCTGGTGTCTCCCGGCCGGCGTCGCGGAAGATCGCGTCGAGGGCCGCCGTTGCCTCGTCGAGCGTGTCGCAGACGGTGACGCCCTTGCCCGCGGCGAGGCCGTCCGCCTTGACCACGATCCCGCGGCCGTCCGCATCGAGCGCGGCCGCGAAGGCCGCCGCGGCGCCGAGCGCGGCGAATGCGCCGGACCGCGCCATCCGCACCCCGGCAGCGTCGGCCACCGCGTGGCAGAACGCCTTCGAGCTCTCGATCCGGGCCGCAGCCGCGGTCGGGCCGAACGTCGGGATCCCCGCGGCCACGAGCGCGTCCGCCACGCCCGCGGCGAGCGACGCCTCGGGGCCGATCACCGCAAGGTCCACGCGCGTCGTGATGGCGGCCGCCACGACGGCGGCCGGATCGAGCGGGTCGCCGGCCACGATCGATACGCCGGGCACGCTCGCGATCCCGTCGCTGCCGGGGAACGCGACGATCGACACGACCCCGGGCTCCCCGGCGAGTCGGACCGCCAGCGCGTGCTCGCGGCCGCCCCCGCCGACCAGCAGGATCCGGCGGGGCGTGCGCGCGGGGCCCATCAGCCCCGGCCGGCCGCGAGGGGGCGATCGTCGAGCATCACCGTCTGGGTCCGCTCGGGCCCGACGGAGACGAGCGTGATCGGGACGCCGGCCAGCCCGGCGAGCGCGGCCACGTAGGCGCGCGCGTTCGGCGGGAGGTCGTCGGGAGTGCGGGCGGCGTGGATCTCCTCGCGCCAGCCCGGGAACGTCTCGTAGACCGGCACTGCGCGGGCAACCTCCTCGGCCGAGGCTGGCCAGCGCTCGACGCGCCGGCCGTCGATGTCGTACGCGACGCAGAGACGGATCTCGTCGATCCCGGAGAGGATGTCCAGCTTGTTGAGGATGATGCTGCTGACGCTGTTGACGTCGACCGCGTAGCGCAGCGGGACCGCGTCGAACCACCCGACGCGCCGGCGCCGGCCGGTCGTCGTCCCGAACTCGTGGCCCCGCATCGCGATCCCCTCGCCGACGGCGTCGAGGAGCTCCGTCGGGTACGGGCCTGCGCCCACCCGCGTCGTGTAGGCCTTCATGATCCCGATCACCGCCGAGACCTGGAGCGGGCCGACGCCGCCGCCGGTGCAGGCCCCGCCGGCCACCGGGTTGGACGACGTCACGAACGGGTAGGACCCGTGGTCGAGGTCGAGCAGCGTTCCCTGCGCGCCCTCGAGGAGCACGTGGTCGCCGGCCCGGAGCGCATCCTGCACGAGCGTCGTCGTGTCCGCGATCTGCCCGCGCAGGCGCACGCCCCAGCTCAGGCCGGCCTCGACCAGCGCTTCGACTGCGAACGGGCGGCCCTTGTCGCCGAGCTGCGCCAACCAGGCGTTCTTGTCGGGGACGAGGCGTTCGAGCTTGCGCCGCAGCGCGCCCTCCTCGAGCAGGTCCTCCATCCGGAGCCCGACCCGGGAAGCCCGGTCGGCGTATGCGGGACCGATTCCGCGGTTCGTGGTGCCGATTCCGTCGCGGCCGAGGCGCGCCTCGGAGGCTCGGTCCTCCGCAACGTGGTAGGGCATGATCACGTGGCAGGCGTGCGAGACGCGGACGCGGCTCGTGTCCACGCCCCTCGCCGTCAGGGCGTCGAGCTCGCCGATCAGGGTCGCCGGGTTGACGACGACTCCAGGGCCGATCAACGGCACGATGTGGGGGTAGAGCACGCCGCTCGGGACGAGGTGGAGCTTGAAGACCTCCGAGCCGAGC
>JADGQH010000281.1 GCA_017881985.1 Chloroflexota bacterium
CCAACTCGGCCCGGCGAGGGGTCGACTCGGACGGCCGCGCGCGGCCGATAGACCGCATTGATATCGCACATCCGTTCTATTCCCATGGCCAAGGTCGGGCACGCGGTGACGCTGCGCGCCTTGCGGGTCGCCGCGCCGACCGGACGCCCCGAGCAGGTCCGCGAGGGCGTCACGCTCGTCCACGCTCGATTCCGTGAAACCCAACATGCTGTGGTGCGGCGAGGTCGGGCACCACAAGATGTTGTGGTTTGGGCATTGACGCGGCCCCTGTCGCGACGTACAGTCAGGGGACCGCTCGCCACCGGGTGAGCCCTCTCGAGGAAGACTCGCGGAGGCCCGGACCGGACCCACGGCGGCGAGACGAACGGTCGACCGGCATCCCACGCCGGTGCCGTCGCAGCTACGAGGAGCGCCGGCCACACCGCCGGCATGACCCGCGGCGGGGGGACCCGCCGGTTCGGTGAGGGAGCAGCGCAGAGATGGCACGAGCCGCACACGAGGTCGCCCCGGTGGTGGCGCAGGACGGAACCCCCCGGAAGAGTCGCAAGGGAGCCACGGCCACGCCGGGGATTGCGGCCGGCGCATCGGACCTCGTCGGCACAGCGGCGGTCAGGGCCGGCGCGGAGGCCGCTTTCGCGGCCGCCAGGGGGCTGCGGGACGACGCGGACCGCGCGGCGCGCGCGGCGATGGACGCGCTCCGGTTCACGGGCGATGGCGTCCGCGGCCTCACGTTCGAGCGTCGCTGGACCCGGCCCGGCGTGCATCCCTACGACGAGATCCCCTGGGAGATCCGCACGGCCGCGATCGGCAACGAGTCGGGCAAGCTCGTCTTCGAGCAGAAGGACGTGGAGGTCCCCGCCTTCTGGAGCCAGCTGGCCACGAACGTCGTCGTCAGCAAGTACTTCCGCGGCCACCTCGGCACGCCGGAGCGCGAGACGTCGGTCCGGCAGCTGATCGATCGCGTCGTGCAGTCGATCACCGCCTGGGCGGAGACGCAGCACTACTTCGCGACGGACGAGGATCTCGCCACGTTCGGTGCGGAGCTCACCCATCTCCTGGTCCACCAGAAGATGAGCTTCAACTCGCCGGTCTGGTTCAACGTGGGGATCGAGGCGAAGCCGCAGTGCTCGGCGTGCTTCATCAACTCCGTCCAGGACTCGATGACCAGCATCATGGACCTGGCCAAGACGGAGGCGATGCTCTTCAAGTTCGGCTCCGGCGCGGGCAGCAACCTCTCCACCATCCGCTCGTCGCGGGAGAAGATGGCCGGCGGCGGCACGGCCAGCGGCCCGGTCTCGTTCATGCGCGGCTACGACGCGTTTGCGGGCGTCGTCAAGTCGGGTGGAAAGACCAGGCGCGCGGCGAAGATGGTCATCCTCGACGTCGGCCACCCGGACATCCTCGACTTCATCGACAGCAAGAAGCTCGAGGAGCGGAAGGCCTGGGCGCTCATCGAGCAGGGATACGACGCGTCGTTCACCGGTGAGGCCTACGGGAGCGTCGGGTTCCAGAACGCGAACCACTCGGTCCGCGTGACGGACGAGTTCATGCGCGCCGTGGAGGGCGACCAGGACTGGACCACGCACGCGGTGGTCGGTGGCGCTCCGATGGGCACCCACAGGGCCCGCGAGATCTTCCGCCGGATGGCCGATGCCGCGCATCTCTGCGGCGACCCCGGGATCCAGTACGACACCACGATCAACGAGTGGAACCCGGTCTCCAACACGGACCGCCAATACGCCACAAATCCTTGCAGTGAGTTCAGCTTCCTGAACGACACCAGCTGCAACCTGGCCTCGCTCAACCTGATGACGTTCGTCGGTGAGGACGGCGAGCTGGACGTGGACGCGTTCCGCTATGGCTGCCAGGTCACGATCACGGCCCAGGAGATCCTCGTCGACAACGCGAGCTATCCCACGCCGAAGATCGAGGAGAACAGCCACCGCTTCCGGCCGCTCGGCCTGGGCTACGCGAACCTGGGCGCGCTGCTGATGAGCCGCGGCCTGGCATACGACTCGGCCGCCGGGCAGGCGTATGCGGGCGCGATCACCTCGGTCATGACCGCGGAGGCCTACCGGCAGAGCGCCGTCATCGCCCGCGACCACGGCGGGCCGTTCATCGAGTTCGAGAAGAACCGCGAGCCGTTCATGCACGTCATCGACATGCACCGCGGCGCCGCCCAACGGATCCCGACCGAGGGTGTCCCGGCCGGCCTGGGCGCCGCCGCCCGGTCCCTCTGGGACGAGACGTACGAGCTCGGCGAGCGCCACGGCTACCGCAACGCGCAGACCACGCTGCTCGCGCCAACCGGGACCATCGCGTTCATGATGGACTGTGATACCACCGGCATCGAGCCGGACATCGCGCTCATCAAGTACAAGAAGCTCGTCGGCGAGGGCTACCTCAAGATCGTCAACGGGACCGTGCCCGGCGCCCTCCGCAAGCTCGGGTACACGCCGGACCAGGTCGAGGAGATCGTCGCCTACGTCAACGAGCGCGAGACGATCGAGGGCGCACCGGGCCTGAAGCCCGAGCACCTCACCGTCTTCGACTGCGCGTTCAAGCCCCGAAACGGCGTCCGCTCCATCCTCCCGATGGGCCACGTCCGGATGATGGCGGCCGTCCAGCCGTTCCTCTCCGGTGCGATCAGCAAGACGGTCAACATGCCGGAGGCCGCGACGGCCGAGGAGATCGAGCAGATCTACCGCGAGGGGTGGAAGCGCGGCCTCAAGGCGATCGCGATCTACCGCGACAACAGCAAGCGGAGCCAGCCGCTCAGCACCAGCAAGCTCAAGAGCGACGACGAGACGAAGGCGGCCTCCGACGTCGTCGACGAGCTGCGCCGCAAGCTCGCTGCCGCGCAGGTCGAGGCCCTCAAGCCGCATCGCCGGCGCCTCCCGGCCGAGCGCGCCGCGCTCACCCACAAGTTCGACATCACCGGCCACGAGGGCTACATCACGGTGGGCCTCTACCCGGACGGGCAGCCCGGCGAGATCTTCCTGAAGATGGCGAAGGAAGGCTCCACGGTCTCGGGCCTGATGGACACGTTCGCCACCGCGATCAGCCTCTCGCTCCAGTACGGGGTTCCGCTGCGCGACCTGATCAACAAGTTCGCCCACGTCCGGTTCGAGCCGTCCGGCTTCACCGGAAACCCGGAGATCCCGATCGCGAAGTCCGTGATCGACTACATCTTCCGCTGGCTCGGGAGCCGCTTCCTCGTCGGCGACGACAGGGCGGCGCTCGGGCTCCAGGAGCGGGGTTCCATCGTCGGGGCGACGCCGTTCGCCTTCGGCGGGGCGCTCGCCCCCCAGCCCGAGGAAGGCCCGTCCGCGATCGACGAAGCCAAGGAGCCGCCGGCCACGACCGCGGTTGCGACCTCCACGACCACGGCCACGACCGGCCGGGACGCGACCGGCCGGTCAGAAGCGCCCACGGTCTCCGCGAAGGCGGACCTGAGCACCGTCGAGGCGAGGAACGGCCACACGAACGGCAACGGCAAGGCCGGCGCGGTGTCGGCCCTGACGGCCTCGCTGAGCGCGGAGCGAACCGCGTTCAAGATCCAGGAGGACGCGCCCAGCTGCGCCGACTGCGGCTCGATCATGGTCCGCAACGGCAGCTGCTACAAGTGCCTCAACTGCGGCTCCACGAGCGGCTGCAGCTGAGCAGCGCACCAGCACGAGGCTGAACTGGAGGCCGGGCCGCGAGGTCCGGCCTCTCCACGTCCGGAGTCCGCGGCCCATGGCGCCACGACGACATTGCCCGGTGTCGCTCTCAGCTTCGCGCCCTCCGTTCGTGGCCTCCTGCGCGGCGTCGCCCGTGGCGAACAGATCACGCGGATGCGGTACCTCCGCCCCGCCGCAGGAAGCGGCGCGCCCGGACTGGTCGTCTTGGGAGACCAATCGGTAGGAGCGGCCCGCCGGGCCGGTCCACGACCGAGCGACTTGGGCCGTCTGTTCTCCGCCGGCGACCGG
>JADGQH010000282.1 GCA_017881985.1 Chloroflexota bacterium
TTCTTCAACCCGTACTTCGCGTTCCTGATGTCGCAGCGCGCATACCTGTACGGCCTGCCGATCGCGATGCTCACGGTCACGCTCCTGGTTCGAGCCGCCCGTCGGCGATCCGTGCGCACGTTCACGCTGGCGGGCGTCGTGGCGGGCCTCCTCCCGCTGGCCCACCTGCCGACGCTCCTCGCGCTCGCGATGGTCACCCCGTTCCTCGCGTTCCTGCTCGCCCCGCGACCGTGGCACCTTCGGGCCATCCCGTGGCGTGGGTGGATCGTGTTCCACGTGGTCTGGGTGGCGGTCGCCGTCCCACAGCTGCTCATGCAGCTCGGCGGCGGGGCGGGGGCGCTGGCGGCGTTCCGGCTCGACCTCGGCTGGGTGGCTGCCCCCGACCCGTGGTGGTGGTTCTGGCTCAAGAACCTCGGGCTCTTCATCCCGCTCGGGCTGCTGGCCCTCGGCGCCCGCCGGATCCTGCCGCCCCGCGCCCATCGAACCCTGCTGGCCTTCATGCCGATCTTCGTCGTGGCGAACACGTTCGCGTTCCAGCCGTGGGACTGGGACAACCACAAGATCCTGATCTACTGGTTCCTGGCCGTGACGATCCTCGTGGCGGCCCTGCTCGTGCGCGCCTGGAGGTCGAGCCGGTCCGCCGCCGTTCGGCTCCTGCTGGTCGGTGTCGTGGTGACGATGACGCTCGGGCCGGCGCTCGAGAACCTCGACCAGCTCGAGGGGCACGGCCAGTACCGGATGCTCACCACCGAGCAGCTCCAGCTCGCGGCCGAGATCCGCGACGTGACCGATCCGAAGGCCCTGCTGGTGGGCGGCATGCAACCCCAGGACCCGCTCATGGAGCTGACGGGCCGGCGCCTCCTGATGGGCTACTGGGGCCAGCTCTGGGTGAGCGGCATCGCCTACCAGCAGCGCCAGGCCGACGTCGGCACGATCTACGCGATGGGCCCGGGCGCGGTGGACCTCCTGCGCACGTACAAGGTCGACTACGTCGTGATCGGCCCCGACGAGCGCTCGACCCTCAACGCGAACGAGGCTGCTTACGCAGATCGGTTCCCCGTCGCAGCCCGAACCGAGAACTACCGCGTGTACGACGTCCGGTCGCTGCACACGGGCGGCTGAGGCACGGTCCGCGCATGACCGAATCCAGGGGCGGCTGACCTGCGTCAGCGCACCGCCCCGATCGGCGTCAGCCCTTGGGCTCGACGATGACCGTGACCTCGGGCGTCATCCCGGCGTGGACCTTGATCGCGACCTTGTAGGTGCCGAGCGACTTGAGCGGCTGGTCCAGGTCGACCTTGTGCTTGTCCACGACGATCCCGCGGCGGCCGAGCGCGTCGGCGATGTCCTGGGTCGTGATTGAGCCGTAGAGCTTGCCGCCCTCGCCGACCTTGACGCCCATCGTGAGCGTCGTCGAGCCGATCCGGTTCGCCGCGATCTCGGCCTCTTCGCGTTCGCGCTTCCGCTTGTCCTCGCGGCTTGCGATGTCGTGCTGCCACGCGCGGTAGGCCCCGCCGGCCGCCGGGACCGCCAGGTTGGACTTGATCAGGTAGTTGCGAGCGTAGCCCTCGGCCACGTCTTTGAGCTCGCCGCTCTTCCCGAGCTTGGCGACGTCGGTGGTCAGGATGACCTTCACGCGGGGGAACCCTCCTTGGTGAGCCAGCCGCGCACGTGTCGGCCGAGCTCCAGGTCGCGGGTGACGCGACCGGCGCTCTCCATCGTGGCGGGGAGACGGTTGACGATGCGGCGGACGGGGCGGGGGATGGTGCGTCGGACGCGGGCGCGGTCCTCTTCGAAGGCGGCTCGCGGGATCCCCAGGCGGTCGAGCTTCTCGTCGATCAGCTCGGTCGAGAGGCCCGCCAGGAAGAGCTCGACGCCGAGCACCCCGACGACCAGGTCGTCGATCGCGCCCAGGACCGGGACGCGGTCGGGGATCAGGTCCAGCGGCGAGACCGCGTAGACGATGACGCCGGCGAGGATCGCCTTGCGGGCGACCGACACCCGCTCGTCGGCGAGGAGGTCCAGGGTGAGTCGCCCGTAGGACGGCAGGCGGCTGGCGAGCGGAAGCAGGGCGAGCGCCGTCAGGGACCGACCGACCATCGCGCCCCGTCGCCGTCGCTCCGGCCGCCCGGTACTCCTCACGTGTCCGGCCGAACGCCGATCGATCCGTGCCATCCTGGTGTCGCCGCACTCCGCGAACCCGGCGTGGTCGTCACGCGACGCGTGCGAGCGGCCGGAACGGGAAGTCTACCAGTCGCGAGGTGCCGTCCCAACAGCGAGTCTCGCCAATGCCCAGTCGGCCACCGACGCCCGCCCGAGGGCGAGCCCTGCCGGCCTCCCGGCGGCGCCTCGGCGGTGGATCGAGGGGCGTTCGTGTGGCGAGACGCGGGTCAGGCGGGGCCGGCCGGAGCCGAGTCCGTTGGATTCGAACGCGCGAGCGAGATCGCCGCCTCGATCGCCGTCACCAGCCGATCGCCGGTCGGGTGTCCGACCAGCGGCGTCACGCGGTGCACCCCCGCCGTCTCCACCCAGTCGGGCTCGAAGCTGTTCGACACGAGCACGATCGGCAGGTCTGGATGCAGCTCGCGCATCCCCTCCACGAGGCGGCGCGCGCCGTCGGGCTCGCCGGTCATGAATGCGTCGTAGACGAGGACATCGGCGCCCGCGGCGAGCTCGCACGCGTAGCCCGAGAGGATGGGGCAGCTCGCCCCGATCGGGCCCATGCACTGCTGGGTGTCGTAGCCGCGACGCCGCAGGGCATCAACTTCCTGGTCGGAGAGGTCGACATCGTGATGGACCACGAGGACGCGTGTCATGGCAGTCTCCTGGACGTGCGGAGAGGAACGGATCATCGGCGCAACCACCGCCCGCCGCCAGTGCCGAATGGTATGGGTCGCCTGCGCCGCGTCGAGCGCCGTGGCGTGCCGTCACCTTCGCCGCCAACCTCAGCGCCCTCCAACCGTCGGCGATCGGCGGCATCGCCATTGACAATCGAACGGGCGTTCGGTAGTATTCCCCGGAAGGTCGAAAAGGAGCTCGCGTGACCAAGCACGACGCGGAACGGAAGCGGAAGATCCTCGACTACATCGCGGCGATGATCCGGTCGACGGGCGTTCCCCCATCCGTCCGCGAGATCGCCCGCGCCGTCGGCCTCGCGTCCACCTCCGCCGTCCATCACCACCTCAAGGCGCTGGAGGAAGACGGGTACCTGGAGCGCGGCGCCGCCCAGAGCCGGATGCTCCGCTTCACGCCGAAGGCAGCCATCGCGCTCGGGCTCTCCACCGAGCTCACTCCCCAGTCCGCCGCCCGCGAGGCGCACATGCTGCCGGTGATCGGCGAGATCGCCGCCGGCGGTCCGATCGAGGCGTACCAGGTGGTCGGCGACTACCAGGCCGTGCCCGAGATGCTCGCCCCCTCCGGGGACGCCTACCTGCTCCGGGTCCGCGGAGACTCGATGATCGAGGCGCTGATCGCGGACGGTGACTATGTCGTTATCCGCCCCCAGCAGACAGCCCGGAACGGGGATATCGTCGTCGCCCAGGTCGAAGAGAACGCGGTCACGCTCAAGCGGTTCTTCAAGGAGGACGGCCGCGTTCGGCTCCAGCCCGCAAATCCCGCCTATCCGCCGCAGTACTACGAGGCCGTGCGAATCCAGGGCAAGCTCATCGGGGTGATCCGCCGCCTCGACTGACGAACCGGCTCGCCGAAGGCGTCGGCCGCCCACCCGGCGACCGACGGCGCGGCCTGCCGCCTGACCAATCCCGGCCGTTCGACTCGCCCTGGAGAAACCGTCCACACCGTTTCCACGCTTCCCGCCAGGCGCCCCGGCCGAATGGGGATATCACCGCCACTTCGTGGACATCCCCATGGCGTCGGCGCCGTCCGGCCGCCACGATTGACCGGTTCCTGCCCCCAGCGTCGGAGTCCGCGTGTCCCTCGACCGCCTTCCACCCCAGAGCATCGAAGCGGA
>JADGQH010000072.1 GCA_017881985.1 Chloroflexota bacterium
CTTCGTCGGCGGGGGCGGCTCGTGGGTGCGACGGGCCGCCGGCGCGGCGCTCGGCATGGCGATCCCCGTGGGCCTGCTGCTCGCCTACAACCTCGCCGTCAGCGGGACGCTCTTCAACCCGGTCTACGAGTCGCTCTACCGCTACGAGGTGTGGGCCTACCCGGACCTCAACTACCATGCCGAGTGGTCGCTCCAGGACCTCCGCTACATCCCCCAGAACCTCGGGATCCTGCTGTTCGGCCCGCCGGACGTCATGCCTCCGTGCGGCGCCGGCGTGCCGCGCGAGATCTGGAGCGCCGCGGGCTGCTCGTGGCTGGTCCCCCGCCCCGTCGGGATGAGCCTCCTGGTCACGAGCCCGGCCTGGCTCCTGGCGGTGGCTTCGGCCCCCCTCCTGCGCGACCGGCGGGTCGCGGGCGGCCTCCTGGCCACGCTCGTGATCGCGGTCGTCAACCTGATGCACTTCTCGCAGGGCTGGGTCCAGTTCGGCTATCGCTTCAGCCTCGACTTCGCGCCGTTCCTGCTCATCCCGGTCGCGCTCGGCACGGAGCGGCTGCTGGCCGGGCGCGGGCGGGGAGCCGCCGCGTGGGGCGGTGTGCTGGTCGGCGGCCTGATCGTGGCCTCGGTGGCCATGCAGGTCTGGGGCATCGCCTGGGCCCGGACGCTCGGCTGGTGAGCGCGGCTGATCCGCCGGCCCCGGCCCCTCGCCTGCCGGCCCGGACACTTCGCTCGCCCACGGTTCGGTGGCGCGCCGCGACAGCCGTCGGCGCCCCCGTGCTCGTGGGCGTGGTCGCCTTCGCCCTCGCGCGCTCGACGCTGCTTCCCGGCCTGGCTCTCTGGGACACGGGCGAATTCCAGGCCGTGGCCCCGGTGCTCGGGACCGCCCATCCGACGGGATATCCCAGCTACATCCTGCTGGGCTGGGTCGCGAGCCTGCTGCTTGCACCGTTCGGCGAGCCGGCGCTTCGGATGAACCTCCTCTCGGCCATCACGCTCGGCACGGCCGCCGGGCTGACGGTCGTGCTGGTCCGCGGGCTGACCGGTCGATCGCTCGTCGCGGTCGCGGCCGGGTTCCTCCTCGCGCTGACCCCGATCCCGTGGCGCGTCGGCTCGTTCGCCGATCCGCACATGCTCCACCTTGCCCTGGTCGCGGCGATCCTCGTGCTGCTGGCGGGCTGGGAGTCGCGGACGCGAGCCGGCCGGCCGACGGCGGACCGCTGGCTCGTCGCTGCCGCTGCCACATATGGCGTCGCTCTGGGCAACCAGGGGCTGACGGTCCTGCTCGCGCCTGGTATCGGCCTCTTCGTCCTCGCAGTCGAGCCTCGCGTCTGGCGGCGATCGGCGCAGCTCGGCCGCTGTGTCGCGGCCCTTCTCGGCGTCGCGGCCGTCCTCTACCTGGAGCTGCCGATCCGGGCCGCGATGGGCGCGCCGCTCGTCTACGGCCACCCGGACACCTGGGGCGGATTCTGGTACGTGGTCCTGGGACAGCAGTTCGGGGGCGCGGTCGGCGGGCCGTTCGCGGACCTCGCGGGCAAGGCCGGCGCGCTCGTCAGCCTCGCGACGGCCCAGTTCGGGCCCCTGGCCGCGCTGATCCCGGCCA
The DNA here is from genome assembly GCA_017881985.1 of Chloroflexota bacterium. Taxonomy (GTDB): domain Bacteria; phylum Chloroflexota; class Limnocylindria; order Limnocylindrales; family CSP1-4; genus CTSoil-043. The sequence continues at coordinate 1,598 of JADGQH010000072.1, forward strand.
GCTTCCTCGTCGTCGCGATCCGCCGGCCGGTGTACGCGCTCCTGACCGGCACGTCGCTCGTCGTCACGTGCTGGTTCGCGGCGTCCTACACGAATGCCGACATCGAGCGCTACTACCTCGGCCCGATCCTCATCGCGATCAGCTGGCTCGCCATCGCCGCGGCGGCGCTGGTCGACGGCGTCGAGGCGCAGCTGCTCGTCATCGAGGACGACCCTGGACCGCGACCGCGCACGGTGCGCATCGTCGCGAGCCTCATCGTGGCCGTCGTCCTGGTCGCGCCGGCCGTCATCGCCGCGCCCACGACCCGGCTGATCGTGAACCAGTCCACCGACACGCGGGCGGCGGACTGGAGCCGCTGGGCCTTCCGGACGGCGGAGCCGGACGCCGTCCTCGTGACGTGGTGGGGGTACTCCACGCCGCTCTGGTACCGCCAGGTGATCCTGGGCGAGCGGGCGGACGTTCGCGTGGTCGACGACCGGACCCGCCTCGACGAGGGCCTGGGCAGCGTCGACGACGTGATCAGGGCCAACGTGGGGAGCCGGCCGGTCTATCTCGTGCGACGCGACGAGGACCTGGCCGCGCTCGAGGGCGGCTGGCTGCTGGACGTGGTGCCGGACCCAGGCGGGCTCCAGCCGCTCCTGCGCGTGGTGGGCGCGCGTGCGGCCCGCGGCGGCCCGGGTACGATTGCGCCATGAGCGAAGCCGCCACTCCCCCCGTCGCGCCGGCGCGAGTCCCGGCGCTCTCGTACTTCTTCCCCGCCCACAACGAGGAAGCCAACCTCGAGGGGCTGGTGGAGGAGGCGCTCGCCGCATTGCCGGCGCTCGCGGACCGCTTCGAGATCATCATCGTCGACGACGGGTCGAAGGACCGGACCCCGCAGATCGCGGACGCGCTGGCCGCCGCCAGCCCGGACCTCGTCCGGACCGTGCACCATCCGACGAATCTCGGCTACGGCGCGGCGCTGCGCTCGGGATTCCGGGCCGCACGGATGGACCTGGTGGCGTTCACCGACGGCGACCGGCAGTTCCGGGTCGCGGACCTCGGCCGGCTGACGGCCCGGCTGGCCGGCCCGGATGCCCCGGACGCGGTCGTGGGATATCGGATCCGGCGCGCCGATCCCGTGATCCGGACGGTCTACGCTCGCCTCTACCGGCTCGCCTACCGGTCGCTCTTCGGCCTCCGCGTCCGGGACGTGGACTGCGCGTGCAAGCTCTTCCGGCGCGATGCGCTGGGCCGCGTCCGCGTCGAGTCCGGCGGGGCGTTCTTCTCGGCCGAGCTGCTGATCAAGGTCCGCGCGGCGGGCGGGTCTGTCGTCGAGGTCGGTGTCGACCACTACCCGCGCACGGCGGGCTCGCAGACGGGCGCCAGGCCATCCGTCATCTGGCGCGCGGTCACCGACTTCTGGGGCCTCCGCCTGCGGCTGTGGGCGAACCGCGAGCGGGCACTTCGGCGGGGTTCCGCGATCGTCGGCTGAGCGACCGTCGCGTCGGCCGAGCGACCGTCGCGTCGGCCGAGCGACCGTCGCGGCACGCGGCCAGGTGCCCGCCGCCTCGCGACGCGTACACGCGGGTCACTCCCTGGGCGGCCCCTCGCGGCGGTCTTCCGTGCCCGGCTCCATGTCGAGGGAGTTCACGAAGTCACGGAAGACGGAGAGCCTCGACTCGTCGATCGGGCCGCCGGCATCCTCGGTCGGCGAATGGTCGGGCACGACGCCCGCCCGGTCGAGGACCGCCTCGGCCGCGAAGATCCGGGCGCCGGTGCGAACCGCCAGCGCGAGCGCGTCCGACGGTCGCGAGTCCACCTCGATCGGGCGGCCCCCGACCTCCAGCATCACCCGGGCATGGAAGGTCTCATCGGCAAGGTCCGCGATGATCACCTCGCGGACGGTCGCCCCGAGGAGTTCGAGTACGGTCGCGAAGAGGTCGTGGGTCAGTGGTCGCTCGGGGGACTGTCCCTGGAGCTTCATGGCGATCGCGCTCGCCTCCCAGGGCCCGATCCAGATGGGGAGGTAGCGGTCCCGCTCGAGCTCGCGCAGGATCACGACGTGCTGCGTCGACAGCATGTGGACGCGCACGCTCTCGACGGACATCTCGATCAGGCGACCGACCATGGGCGGGATTATCCCACCTCGAGGTGTCGCCGCCGCGCGCTATGGGCTGGGCGTGGGCCGCGGGGTGCCTGACGGCTTCCTGGTCGCCGTCGCCTTCGGCGAGGCCGTGGGCGCGCCCGACGCCGCCGGGCTCGCCGAGCCACCGGCGAGCGGGCTTGCGCCCGGCGACCCGTCCGGGCCGGTGCCCGGAACCTGCTGGAGGGTCGCGGTCCCCAGCGTCGCCCCATCGATCCAGAAGATCGCGGGGGCCTGGCCCGGCGACCGCGGCGTGACGTAGAACCCCCGGAGGTCGGTCCAGGCCGGGCTGCCGCCGGCCGGCCGGTACTGCGCCAGGTAGGCACCGGTCAGCTTGTCGAACGCGAGCACCCGCGCATTCGCAGCGTCGAACACGTACAGGGTGCCTTCGCGGCGCGGGTCGGGCGAGTCGACGAGCGTGTACCGCCGGATCGGACGGAGCGCGTCGTCGCCCGGCGGCGCCAGCGCCCAGTCGCCGGAACGACCCCCGACGAAGCGTTCGACCAGGCCCCCGTCGGCAAGGTAGACCTCGCCGTCGATGTACATCGAGGTCACCTTCGTGACGTCCTGCGGGGTCGTCAGGTAGCCGGTCGCGGCCGCGGGATAGCTGGACCCGTCGGCCAGCATCGTGTAGCGCAGGATCTGCTGCTCCGACGGGTCCATGACGTACAGGTTGTAGAGCGCCGCGTTGAAGTTGGCCACGAAGGTCCCGATCGCCATGATGTCGTTGCCCCACGTGGCCGATTCCTGGACCGGGAGTCGGCGCAGGGTGCCCTTCCCCGTGTCGTCGGCCGGGCGCCAGCGCCACAGGATGTTCTTGTCGTCGAGCATGAGCAGGTCGGGGCCGCCCACCGTGAGGTAGCGCGGCACACCCACCTTGATGCCGGCGCTCGCGACGACCTGGCCGGCCTTCATGATCGGGACGGCCTTCCTGGCCTGGAGGCTGATCCGGTAGACCGCCTTCGTGGTGCGGTCGAGGACGTACGGAGCGCCGTCCGGGCCCTGGACGAGCCCGCCGAGGTCGAAGGCCGGCTTCTGGGATGCGAACGAGAACGCGGTCTGCGTCGCGATCTCCGCGACCCCGTAGAGGCGGTCGAGCCCGGATGTCGCCCGCAGGCGCACGGGGTCCAGCGTGGACGCCGGGATCCCGGCCGTCGCCGCCGTCGCGACCTGGGCGATCGCTTCCTTGAGCAGCTGTTCCGCCCGACGCGGGTCGGCCGCGATCAGGTCCGTCCCGTTGTCGAAGACGAACCGGACATCGTCCCGTGCGGTCGCGAGCGCCTGTTCGCCCGCGGTGATCTGCGGGATCTGGGTGGTGGCGCCGGAGCCGCCGATGACCCAGAGGCCGACGCCGAGGAGCGCGACGATGCCGACGAACGCGAGGACCGCGTAGGCGGCCCGGCGCTGGGACTCGCGGCGGGTCGCCGCGGGGGTGACCCGCCGATAGCGCGTGCCGCGCTGTGGCAGCAGGTCCTGAACCCGGTCGACGACCCTGGCAAACCCGCCGCGGATCTCGTCGCGCGCCCGGCCTGCGCCCGACGAGACCGCGGCCAGCCCGCCGCCGACCGAGTCCGCGAGGGGGATCGGCGAACGGTCGGGGAGTCCCGCAAGGGGTTCGGGCGGCCGAACCGGGACGAGGCGGCCGCGGTGGGTCGTGGCCGAAACCTCGCCTGCCTCGAGGGCGAGCGCAGCGTCGCTGCCCGTTCCGCCGGCCGCCACGAAACGGTGATGGAGGTGCTCCATCGCCGCCTGGGGGTGCAGCGTGACCACGGCATCCTTGAGCTCGTCCGGGCCGAGCTTCGCGGTCAGGTTGGACGAGACGAGGACGAGCGAGTCGCGGACGGCGATCTCGCCGCGCCACACCTCGGGGGTGACCTCCTCCATCGGCAGGCCGTTGGCGCGGGCCGCATCGGGAAGGGTCAGCAGGTGGGCCTGCCGGACGAGGTACGCCTCGGCGGGGCCGGTCGTCACAACGTAGAGCTCGTTCCCGCGAACGACGGCCAGGCCGATGCCGATCGGGCCGGTTGGCCCGGATCCCAGGGCCAGGCGCTCCCGCTGGGCGAGCAGGCGGCGGTTCGCGGCGCGGATCGCCTTCTCCAGGCACACGACGAGGCCCGCGGACTCGTCGTAGTAGTACTCCCCCTGGATCGTGTCCGCGACCAGGTGGGTCGCCTCGCGCAGGCGCCGGCCCCGCCCGACGCCGGTCACAACGAGGAAGAGACTCCCCTTGGAACGGGCCGTCGCGCCGATCGTCGGCTCGACGATGGCGACGGTGTCCGGGGAGTCCTCGAGCCGCTCGGGCTCGGCCACGAGGCCGAGCTTCATCTGGAGTCGGACGGCCATGCGATTCGACGGTCCTGACGCTCGGAGGCGGGCCGGCGTGACGCCGGTGGCGGGCAACCGCGCAGGCGGACATGGCCGCCCACCGGGGTCACCGGATGATACCCCGGCCCACCACCACCCGCAGCGATTCCGCCCGGATTCCGTCGGTCATCGCCGCGTACGCCGCGAGGAGGCCGTCGGCGCGCAGGAGCAGCTCCTGGCCGACGATCGGGGCGCTCGCCTCCACGACCAGCACGCCGTCCCGCTCCAGCCGCACGGGCCGGGATCCGCCCGCCGCCGCCGGCGCGTGGGCCTCCACGAGCCGGTCCCACGCGGCGACGGCGCGCGCCCAGCGCAGCTGCTCCTCGAGGCCGAGCGCCCGGGCCGCGTCGGGCAGCAGATCGCCGACCCGGCGGGGCTGCCGGCGGCGCGGGACGCGCTCGTCGTCGAAGGGGCGGGCCGGCGACACGCGGTGCCTCAGCCGGCCCGCGGTCCGACGAGCCGGGCGCCCAGCGCGGCGTCCGGGACGACCTCCCAGGCTGCCCCGATCGCTCGCAGGGCCGGATCGAGGTCGTCGAGCGTGGTCGTCGTGACGAACGCCTGCGGCAGGCCCGCGATCCGCCGGACCAGGTGGCTGCGTCGCGCGGGATCGAGCTCGCTGAAGACGTCGTCGAGGAGGAGGAGCGGGGCCCGGCCGTCGTGCGCGGTCAGCAGGTCCAGCTCCGCGAGCTTGAGGGCGAGGATCGCCGTCCGCTGCTGGCCACGCGACGCGAACGTGGCCAGGTCCCGCCCGTCGAGCCGGAAGGCGAGGTCGTCCCGGTGTGGGCCAACCAGCGTGACCCCGTTCCAGCCCTCCTTCTCGGCCGTCTCGGCGAGGCGCCTCGCGAGCGCGTCGCGGTGCGTCTCGCCCGAAGCGCGCACCACGTTGCTCTCATAGGTGATCGCCAAGCGTCCCTCGTCGGCGGCGATCTCCGCGTGGGCGGCGGCGAGGGGGGCGGAGAGCTCGCCGAGAGCGCGCTGCCGGGCGTCGAGGACGGCCGCCCCGGCGTCGACGAGCCTGGCGTCCCACGGCGACAGCTGGTCGCGCCCCGCCTGCCCTTCGCGGATGGCGCGCAGGAGGGCGTTGCGCTGGGCGAGGACGCGCGAGTACGCAGCCAGATCGGCCGGGTGGGCAGGGCTCCGTTGGGCGGCCAGGGCATCGAGCATGCCTCGGCGGAGCGACGGTGGCCCGACGATGAGCAGCATCTCCTCGGGCGCGAAGACGACCACGCGCAGGAGCCCGGCGAGGGCGGTGGCCCGTCGGGGGACCCCGTTGACCCGGATCCGCTTGCGCCCGCCGGCCGGTCCGTCGCGCACCAGCGTCACGTCGAGCTCGAGCGGGTCCAGGCCCGGGAGCTCGCGGCGGGTGTCAACGCGCGCGAACGGGGCGTCCCAGCGGATCAGCTCCGTGTCCGCCAGGGTCCGGTGCGACGACCCCCGCGCACACACGACGAGCGCCTCGAGCAGGCTCGTCTTCCCCGCCGCGTTCGGGCCCCAGACCAGGTGGGCGCCCGGCCCGAACGTCGCGGCCAGCGTCGCGTAGCCGCGGAATCCGCTGAGCGAGACGGAGGTCAGCACCGGGCTGGACGCGGCCGGGAGCCCGGTTGCGCGGCCGCCGTTACGAGGTGGTCCGGACCGGCATGACCACGTGCGTGTAGTCGCGCCCGTCCGCCGGCCGGAAGACGCCCGGAGAGAGCGGCCCGTTCAGCTCGATCACGAAGCGATCCGCGTCCACATTCTGGAGCGCGTCGCTGAGGTAGCGGGCATTGAAGGCGATCGTCGTGCCGTCTCCCTCGATGGTCGCGTCGACCAGGCCCCGGTGGTCGCCGACCTCGGCCGCGGCCGCCACGAGGACCTGGGCAGCTCCGTCGGGCGCAACCTGCATCCGGACGATGTTCGCCGACGAGCTGGCGATAAATCCGGCCAGCCGCACGGCCTTGAGGAGGTCGTCCCGGTCCACCTCGACGCGCGTCGCGTGCGTCGTCGGCAGGACCTGCTGATAGTTGGGGAACTGGCCGTCGATGAGTCTGCTCACGACGTCGATGCCCTCGACGTGGAAAAGGATCTGGTTCTTCTGTGGCGAGAGGATCAGCTCGACCGGGTCGTCCGTGTCGGCCAGCACGCGGGCGAGCTCCGCATACGAGCGGGCGGGGACCACGATGCTGGTCTCCTCGACCGCGTCGAGCGTCGGGATCGTGGTGATCGCGATCCGGTAGTTGTCGGCCGCGGCGAGGGTGAGCCGATCGCCCTCGAACCGGGTGAGGACGCCCGTGAGGATGGGCCGAGCCTCGTCGGAGGCGGCCGCGAAGGTCACCTCGGACAGGGCCCGCCGCAGGACGCGCTGGCTGATCCGGGTGGTGGGGCGCTCGCCCGCCGCGGGGATCGCCGGGAACTCGTCGGCGTCGATGCCGCGCAGGGTCGTCTCGAAGTGGCCCGCCCGGAGGAAGAGGCGGTCGCCGTTGCGGACCTCGAGGTCGACGCGCTCCTGGGACGGAAGGCCGCCGACGATCTCGGCGAAGAGGCGGGCGGGAACCGTGATCGCGCCATCGGATTCGATCCGCCCCGGGACCCAGTACGTGATCCCGATCTCCAGGTTGGTCGCGGTCAGCTTGAGGCCGGCGTCCTCGGTCCGGAGAAGCACGTTGGCGAGGACGGGCAGCGTGCTGCGCCCGGAGACGGCGTGGCCCACGACGGAGAGACCGCGCGCAAGGTTCTCGCAGATAACGGAGAGGTTCACAGGTACGTCACTCCGGGTGCTCGGGACAGGGGCGGACGGGGAAGGTCCGGCCGGCCGGGACACGATCGATTCGTGGTTTGGTGCATGGTCGCATATCGAGTCATCACCGTCGTCATCATGGTGTTGACGGCGTGGACCGACGCGCTCCGACGCGCTCGAGCGACCGGTGCAGGAGCGGCGTCCGAAGGGGGACAAGCGGGCGCGTCCGGCGGAGAGGCTCTGGGCCGAGGTGTGGACAGGCAGCGCCTCCACCGAACGAAGCACGCAGCGACGTCGCTCGAGGGTCCGGCGATCCCCCGCGAGACACCCGCCGCGCGGGGGCATTGTCCACACGCCGACCGGGTTTTCCACCGATTCCGGGGATTTTTCCACACACTGGGTCGCCAGCGGCCACGTTCGCGCCGGGGCGGAAGCCCTCAGGACACGCGGTGGGCCGCGTGTCAGTCGGCGTAGATCAGCTCGCGGACCGCGGCGATGTCGCGGCGCATCTCGTCGTTGATCGCCGCCTCCCGGTTGATCTTGTCGTAGGCGTGGAGCACCGTCGAGTGGTCGCGCCCGCCGAGCTCCGCGCCGATTCGCAGGAGGGAGACATCCGTCTCCTCGCGCATCAGGAACATGGCGATCTGGCGGGGCGTCACGATCGCCTTGTCGCGCTTCTGGCCGCGCAGCGCGTCGAGCCCGACCCCGTAGTAGTCGGCCACCGCGCGGGCGATCTTCTCGGTCGTGACCTGGCGCTTCTTGGGGTTGTAGAGGACGTTCGAGAGGACCGCCTGGGCGAGCTCGATCGTGATCGGCATCGCGCCCATGCTCGCGTAGGCGACGACGCGGTTGAGCGCGCCCTCGAGCTCGCGGATGTTGCTGACGACCTTGCGCGCAATGAACTCGATCACGTCCGAGCCGATCGGCACGGCCGAGTCCTCGGCCTTGGCGCGCAGGATGGCGATCCGCGTCTCGAGGTCCGGCGCGGTCAGGTCGGCGATCAGGCCCCACTCGAACCGGCTCCGCAGCCGCTCCTCGAGGGTGATGATCTGCTTCGGCGGGCGGTCCGAGGAGAGGACGATCTGCTTGCCGTCCTCGTGGATCGCGTTGAACGTGTGGAAGAACTCCTCCTGGGTCCGCTCCTTGTCGGCGATGAACTGGATGTCGTCGATCAGGAGCAGGTCGATGCGCCGGTAGCGACCGCGGAAGTCGTCGATCCGGCCCTGCTGGATGCTGGTGATGAACTCGTTGGTGAACTTCTCGCTCGTGGCGTAGACGACGCGCTTGCGCGGGAAGCGAGCCACGACCGCGTTCCCGATGGCGTGCATCAGGTGGGTCTTGCCCAGGCCCACGCCGCCGTAGAGGAACAGCGGGTTGTAGGCATGGCCGGGACGCTCCGCCACCGAGAGCGCCGCGGCATGGGCCAGGCGGTTGGCGGACCCCACGATGAAGTTCGAGAACGTGTAGCGCGGATTGACGTTGGCGGCCGAGCCGTCACCACCGACACGGGTGGGCTCGACCCGGACCTCGTGCGCTGCCGCCGCCGCGACGACGCCATCCACCCCCGGCTCGGCGACGCCCGCGTCCGCTCGCACCACGAACTCGACGGCCACGCTGTAGCCGACGATCCGGGCGAGCGTCTGCGAGATCAGGGATCGATAGCGCGTCTCGAGCCAGTCCTTCGCGAACCCGTTGGGGACCGCGATGCGGAAGCGCGTGTCGTCGACCTCGACCAGGGCCGTATGCCGCAGCCACGTCTCGAAGTTGGCCGGCGACAGGGCGACCTGGAGCTCTCCGAGGGCCGCGCGCCAGATGTGTCGTGTATCCAAACGGACGACCCTGCATGACTCGGGCCTGGGGGCCCGGCGGTACTCGGTGGCCGGTTCCGGGGCAGCACGAACTGGACCAGGAACCACTGAATCGACACACGGCGGGACTGCCCAGCAGGCTGAGCGACCGCTCCTGGGCGGCCCCCGGCGTCGCCCGGAGGTTGCCCGCAGGCGTCCCGGCGACCGTGGGCCGACGCATGGTAGCACCGCCCGGACCGGCCCCGCAAGGCAATGTGTCACCCAAACCGGCATACTCCCTGGGAGTATATCGAGACCTGGCCGCCGGGCCCCATTGCGCCCTCCGAGCGCCCCCGGCGAGGGGGACGCCGTTTGACACCCCGGAGGGGACCTTCCATAATCGCGCGGCGTTGACGTGCCCTTCGCCTTCGTGCGGGCGGCGCGTCCACGTGCCTTCTGGGGGCGAAACGACCGAAACCCCTGGGGCCGGACGGTTGAGGATCACGACACCCGATGAAGCAGACCTATCAGCCGAAGAAGCGCCATCGCGCCAAGGAGCACGGCTTCCGCGCCCGGATGAAGACGACCGGGGGTCGCCGGGTTCTTGCCGCGCGCCGCGCCCGGGGCCGGAAGCAGCTGACGGCCTGACGCCGACCTCGGGCCGCGACAACCGGCGGCTCGCGATGCTCACCCGGCCGGCGGACTTCACGGCGCTCCAGGCGTCGAGGACCACTCGGTCCCATCCGCTGATGACCGCCCGGTTTCGACGGACCGACCTCGACCAGGTTCGCTTCGGCTTCGCCACCGGACGGGCGGTGGGGGGAGCCGTGATCAGGAACCGGACGCGCCGCCGCCTCCGGGAAGCGCTCAGGGTGATGGCGCCCTCGTTCCAGCCGGGCTGGGACGTGCTCATCATCGCTCGACCCGCGCTCGTGGCGGCGGACCACCGGACGCTCGTCGAGGTACTGGAACGGCTCCTCCGGCGCGGAGGGGTCCTCGGAGGATCGACGCCCTCGTGAAGCGGATCGGGATCGGGCTCATCCGGCTCTACCGAACCGTGTTCGCGTGGCTCCCGTCGAGCTGCCGGTTCTATCCCACCTGCTCGCACTACACGGAGCAGGCCATCCAGAAATACGGCCTTCTCCGGGGAGGCTGGATGGGAGCGCGGCGCATCGCCCGCTGCCACCCATGGAACCCCGGTGGCTATGACCCGGTCCGCTAGGTGAGGCAGCTCCACGTGTCGCTCCCCCGTCCGCGCCGCGAGCTGCTGCTCCCGCTCCTCCTGATCGTCGGAGTGGCGCTCCTCGTGGCTGCCTGCAGCCCCTCGGGGATCGTCCCGGTCGGCAGCGGCGGGGTTGCCGCCACGGCAGCGCCGAAGCCGCCGCTCACCCCGGCGCAGCCGGGCGCCGACCCGGTCTCGCTGATGGCCTGGATCTTCAATCCGATCTTCCAGCTCCTGTACATCCTGCTGGTCTGGCTCCAGAAGGTGACCGGCGACGTCGGCGTCGCGATCATCCTGATGACGCTGATCGTGCGGGCGGCGCTCATCCCGCTCTTCCGCCGCCAGATCGTCTCGACGAAGCGGATGCAGCTGATCCAGCCCGAGCTCAAGGAGCTCCAGAAACGCTACAAGGGGGATCGGGCCAAGTACAGCGCGGCCCAGATGGAACTCTTCAAGGAGCGTGGGGTCAACCCGGCGTCCGGATGCCTGCCCCTGCTCCTCCAGCTCCCACTCCTGATGATCATCTACTCGGTGATCAGCCAGGGCCTGACGAACCCGGACCCCCACGCGATGTTCAGCTTCTTCGGGCTCCACCTCGTGGACTACACGTGCGTCAACGGCGTCGGCGGCGCAGCCGGCGCCGCCGTTGACCTCTACAAGCCCTGCATCAACACCACCGTCGCCTGGCTCGGGAACCTCGACGTCTCGAGGCCCTGGACGCTGTTCCCCAGCGTGGCGTTCCTGAGCTGGTTCAGCGTCCTG
>JADGQH010000283.1 GCA_017881985.1 Chloroflexota bacterium
CGGTCAGGACGACGGCTTCGCCACGGTGCACGTAGTGCCGGGCGATCTCACGCCCGATGGACCGCGTGCCGCCGACGACGACGACCGCTCCCTGGTTGCTCACGGTTGCCTCCATGTTGCTGAGAGATGCTGCCTGCGTGGATGCCATCAGCTGTCGAGTCGTCGCGACCACGCGTCGATGCCGACCGCAAGGAGAAGGATCACCCCGAGGACGATCTGCTGGTAGAACGGGTCGAGGCCCAGGAGGTTGAACCCGTTGCCGATGAGGGCGATCAGGAGGCAGCCGACGACGGTCCGCCAGACAGCGCCCTCACCGCCGAGGATGCTCGTCCCCCCGACGACGACCCCGGCGAGGACGGTGAACGTGAGGAATGCGCCGCTCGAGGCCTGCGCGCTCAGGACACGGGACCCGTCGAGGATCCCGGCGATCGCTGCTGCGGCGCCGCTCAGGACGAATGTCGTGACTCGCACCCCGTCGACCCGGACGCCGCCGAGCCGCGCGGCGGTGGCGTTGCCACCGGTCGCGTAGACGTAGCGCCCGAGCGCAGTGCGGGCCAGGACGATCGCGGCGGCGATCGCGCCGGCGATCATGATCCAGGCGGCGCTCGTGATGCCCAGGATCGATGTCGCGGCCAGCTTCTGGAACTCCGGGTGGTCGAAGGCCACGATCAGATTGCCCTTGGTCGCGAGCGCGCCGACCCCGCTCACGACGTACGTCATGGCGAGCGTCCCGATGAGGGCGTTGATCCGGAACCGCGTCACGAGGATCCCGTTCGCGAGGCCGACGATCGCGCCGATGCCGATCCCGGCTGCGATGCCGGCCGGCACGCCCGCAGTCGCGACCAGCTGCGTCGCGGTCGCACCGGCGAGGCCGTAGACGGCCCCGACCGAGAGGTCGATCCCGCCCGCGATCAGGACCAACGTCGCAGCACAGGCGACGATGATGATCCCGGACTGCTGGTCGAGGATGTTGGCCAGGTTCTCGAAGCGGAGGAAGTCCGGGCTCGCGACCGTGAGCACGATGAACGTCAGCAGGAACGGGACCAGGATCCCGGCCCGACCGATGCGCCGTGACAGGGTCGGACCGAGGACCTGGGCCGTGAGGCCCCGGGGGGCGGACGGTTGCGTGGTTGGCGCGTTCATCCGGCGACCGGATCGGCGCCGAAGGCCGCGTTGAGCACCGCCTCCTCCGTCATGGCGTCGCCTTCAAGCTCGGCGACGACCGCACCCGCCCTGATGACGAGCACGCGGTGCGCGAGGCCGAGGAGCTCCTCGATCTCGCTCGAGATCAGGAGGACACCGACCCCGCTCGCGGCCAGGGCGACGAGGTGCTCGTAGATCTCGCGCTTTGCGCCGATGTCGACGCCGCGCGTCGGCTCATCGGCGATCAGGAGGCTCGGGCTCCCGAGGACGGCGCGGGCGAACAGGAGCTTCTGCTGGTTGCCGCCGGAGAGCGAGACGGCGGGCGCCTCGAGCGCGGTCGTGCCGGAGACACCCCGGAGGGCATCGGCAACGCGCCGCGTCTCTGCCCCCCTTCGGACGAACCCGAGCCGTGTCAGGCTGGAGAGGTTCGCGAGGCTGACGTTCTCGCGAACCGGTCGGCCGAGGAAGAGCCCCTCGTCCTTGCGGGACTCGGGGATGAACGCGACGCCGGCCCGGATCGACGCCCCGGGCGACCCGCCGAGCTGCTCCTCGCCGAGCGTCAGCCTGGCCGCCGATCCGGGGACCGCGCCGAATATCGCCATCGCGAGCTCCGAGCGGCCGGCGCCGATGAGGCCGGCGAGCCCGACGATCTCGCCCTCCCGGACCGTGAGGGACACTCCGCGGACGCCCGGGGCAGTCAGGTCCCTGACGACGAGCGCCGCCGGTGCATCCGCCACGGGCGGGGCCTTCGAGGGGAACGTCCGGCTGAGCGTCCGGCCGAGCATCCCCGAGATGAGGCTCCCTTCCGTCTCGTCGCCGGCTGCGGCGGTCCGGACCACCCGGCCGTCGCGAAGGATCGTCACGGTGTCGGAGAGCTCGAGGATCTCCCCGAGGAAGTGGGAGACGAGGAGCACCGAGCGGCCGGAGGCCGCCAGCTTCCGGAGGACGCCGTGGAACCGGTGCACCTCTGCGGCCGAGAGCGAGGCCGTCGGCTCGTCGAAGACGATCAGCTGGGCGTCGCGCGCGAGCGCTCGGAGAATCTCGACCTGCTGCTGGCGCCCGATCGTCAGGGTCCCGACCGGGGCGTCCGCCGGGATCTCGAAGCCGGCGTCGGCCGCGAGGTCGTCGAACCGGGCGCGAAGGTGGCCCCGGCGGATGAACCCAACCCGCCGTGGCTCGGCCCCAAGGAACACGTTCTGGGCCGCGGTCAGCTGCGGCACGAGCGCGAGCTCCTGCGCAACGTGCGCGATCCCGTGGTCGAGCGCCTCGCGCGGCGAGGAGAAGCTGATGGGGATCCCCCGGAGGACGAGGCTGCCGTGGTCGGGGTGGAAGACCCCCGCGACGATCTTGCCGAGGGTGGATTTGCCGGCGCCGTTCTCGCCGACGAGGGCATGGATCGAGCCGGCCCGCACCTGGAGCGACACGTCGTCCAGGGCTCTCGTGCTGCCGAAGGTCTTGACGACCCCCTGCACCTCGAGGTGGACCGGCCCGTCCATCATCACCACGTCACTCGGAGACGATTGCCGGGGGGCACGCTCAGCCCGGCCACTCGGCAAGCGTGAGGAAGGTCGCGACGTTGTCCTTCGTGACCACCCCACCGTCGGGAAGGTTGGCCAGCGGATCCGTGCCCGGGACCGGCGTCCCTGACCGGATCGCCTGGATGAGGTTCTGCGTGCCGAGGCGACCCTCGGTCGCGGGGAGCTGCACGACGGTCCCGAATCGGTCGCCCGACTGGATCCCCTGGAGGGCGACGGCGCCGCCGCCGTACCCGACGAGGTTGACCTTGCCCTTGAGTCCCGCGGCCTGGACGGCCTGCAGCGCACCGGTGATGGCCTGGTCGGCACCGACGATGACGTTGATGTCCTTGTGTGCGGTCAGCATGTCCTGCGCTGCCTTCAGCCCGAGCGCCGTCTGGTAGAACGACTCGCCTTCAGCGACGACCTTGATGCCGGGGCTCGCGGCGATCGAGGCGTCGAACGCCTTCCGCAACGCCGCGTCGAGACCGGACGCCTTCACCGAGTAGATGTAGCCGACCTTGCAGGGATTGGAGCTCCCACATGCCTTGACGACGAGCTGACCGATCTTGGTCCCGAAATCGCTCGGGACGAACACGACGTTTGCCGACTGGCCCTGGATCTGCGCGTTCGCTGTCGTGTAGTCGGTCCCCAGGATCTGGTCGATGTTGCCGACGGCGATCCCCTTCGCGATCGCGGCCTGCACGCCGGTCACGAGCCCGCCGCCGTAGATCGGCTGGACGATGACCCCGTCGTACTTCCCGGACGAGACCGCGTCCTGGAGCTGCTTGGTCTGGGCGGTCGGGTCGTTGTTCGCGTCGAAGACGGTGATCTGGGCATTCCCGGCCGCAGCGGCCGCCTGAGCCGCCGCGAGCATCGGAGCGTCATAGCTGTTCGCGATTGCGAACGAGAGATAGGCGAGCTGGAGCGTCTTGGGCGCCGCGCTCGGGCTCGGCGCCGTGCTCGGCGCGGCACTCGCGGCCGTGCTCGCGACCGGGGCGACGCTCGGGACGGCGCTGGCGACCGCGCTCGGGGCGGTCGTCGCGCCCGACGAGCAGGCGGCGATGGCGAAGGCCGCGATGGCGGCGAGGGCCGCCAGCCGTAGGGTTGCGCTGCGGGTGCGTCGGGGACTCATGCGTGTGTCCTCCAATGTGCTGACGAACGATGTCCTGACGGTGCCGGCCTCAACCGCGGCCGCACGGCCGGCGTTCGGGACGCCGAGCCCAACCTCACTCCCCGCTCTCTCCTCCTCGAGCGGGCCAGGGTTCGATGCCTC
>JADGQH010000073.1 GCA_017881985.1 Chloroflexota bacterium
GTTCGCGCCGAGCCGATGATCCTGGCCGGCGTCCGCGATGCTCGCGCGAAGGATGTCCGCGTGCACGTTGACGGCACGGATGACACCGAGGAGGAACGCCAGGAACTGGGCGTTGGCATGCGGGTTGTTGCCCGGGTCCAGGAGGTTCTCGCCCTCGTCCGTGGCCATCGACCAGTTGTTGTGCTTGCCCGAGCCGTTGATGCCCGCGAACGGCTTCTCGTGGATCAGGAGCATGAGCCCGTGCTGCGCGGCGAGCCGCCGCATCGTGCTCATCACGATCATGTTGTGGTCGGAGCCGACCGAGGTGGGCTCGTACACGGGCGCCATCTCGAACTGGCCCGGAGCCACCTCGTTGTGGCGCGTCTTGGACGGGATGCCCAGGCGCCACAGCTCGCGGTCGAGATCCATCATGAACGCGAGGATCCGCTCGCGGATGGGGCCGAAGTACTGGTCCTCGAGCTCCTGGCCCTTGGGCGACGGGGCGCCGAACAGCGTGCGGCCGGTCAGCAGCAGGTCGGGGCGCTGCTCCGCCAAGCGGCGGTCGACCAGGAAGTACTCCTGCTCCGGGCCGATGTTGGTGAACACGCGGGTGGCCGCGGTGTTGCCGAACCAGCGCAGGATCCGGAGGGCCTGCTTGCCCAGCGCCTCCTGCGAGCGGAGCATCGGGATCTTGTGGTCGAGCGCCTCGCCCGTGAACGAGACGTAGGCCGTCGGGATGGTGAGCGTGACGCCGTTCGGCTCGACCTGGAGGAAGATCGGGCTCGTGACGTCCCACGCCGTGTAGCCGCGCGCCTCGAACGTGTTGCGGATGCCGCCCGACGGGAACGACGACGCGTCCGGCTCGCCCTGGAGCAGGTTCTTGCCGGAGAACTCGGCGATCGTCGCGCCCTCGCCCATCGGGCTCAGGAACGAGTCGTGCTTCTCGGCCGTGGAGCCGGTCATCGGCACGAACCAGTGCGTGTAGTGGGTTGCCCCGTGGAAGAGCGCCCATTCCTTGACGCCATGCGCGACCGCGTCGGCGATCACGGAGTCGAAGGGCTCGAGGCCGTCGATCGTGCGGCGCAGCCGCCGCAGGATCGGCTTGGGCAGGTACTGGCGCTGGGCGACCTCGTCGAACACGTAGCTGCCGTAGATCTCCTCGCCGGCGTGCTCGAGGTAGTCCTGGGTGGAGGCGACCCGGTGGTTGGAGATCGCCTCGATGGCCGTGGTTCGAGCGGTCATGTGACTCCTACAGGTTGTTGGGCGCGTGGTCCGCCTGCCTGGGACCGGACCGGCGCGTGGCTCCCTTGGGCGACGCCTCGGCGACGCCCTCGGGCGACGCGTCAGCGATGTCCTCGGGCTGCGCATGATCGGAACGCGAGGGGACGCATCCGGGATCGAGGGGAAGAAACTACCCCACCGCGCTGGGCAGTCCAAGGCCTCGGGTCGCGGAGTCTCCGAAATGTCCCGCAAATGAAACGTATCCGCGGCTGTATCTACACGCTTGAGCGGCCACGGGTCAGCCGGCGGGACGCCGCCGCGCGACGAGGTCCGTGAGAAGTGCCCCGAACTCGCGTCGCAGGTCCACGTACCGGTCCGCATGCGCGGCCAGGCGAACCTCGCCCGCCGGCGCGATGCGTGCCCAGACGCGCCGACGCGGGAAGTAGAACGTGATCGCCAGCCCCAGGATCAGGAGAAGGAAGCTGATCCAGACGATCGGCGCGCCGGGATCGCGACGGGCGACGATCCCCGAGTAGGCGGAGATCGCGTCGACCGTGACGGTGAAGTCGACGTTGTCAGGCGCGGCAGAGTCGCCCGGACCCGCGAGCCCCTGGAACAGGGTCTGGTACGCGGTGGGGTTGCCGGCGGCGTCGGTGGCGGTGGGCCGCACCGCGACCACGAAGAGCGGCGTCGGGGTGCCGGCCTTCGCCATCACCAGCTGGACGACGGCGTCGCGGCCGGGCACGACAAGCTGCCCGGTCGGAAGCCCACCGGCAGAGGAATCGAGCGGAACCGGTCCCGACCACAGGAGGCTGCCGCCGCGCGCCCGGATCGTCAGGTCGATGGCCGGCCCGAAGAAGTTCTGGTGGAACGTGTACCCCCCCGCGCTCAGCGGATCGTTGACCCGGATGGTCTTCCGCGCGATCTCGCGCCCGTCCTGGTAGACGGCGAGGTCGGTCGCGAAGTCGGTGAACCGGCCGCTGGCGTCCTGCGGCGCCTGGAAGGCAAGGTTCTTGACGCTCACGAGGCCCGATGTCCCGATGCTCTCGATGGGAATGGCCTGCCCGATCGGGAGGAGGAGCCCGGACTCGAAGCCGAACCGGCTCGTCACGGCCGCGGCAAGCAGGAAGCCCACGAGCCCCGCGTGGCTGATGAGCGTCGCCATCTTCACGTACTGGTGGCGGTCGCCGTAGAGGTAGCGCGTCCCGTCCGCCGCCGACTCCTCCCGGATGCGGAACCGGGCGCGTCGCAGCCCCGCCCGGACGTCATCGGCCGCGAGACCCTCCGCGATCACGGCGCGGTCGGGCACGCCCGGGTCGTAGAAGGCGTCCGGCTGGCGGACGCGGACGTGGCGCGACTGTCGCCAGAGGCGCGGCGTCCGGTCCAGGGTGCAGACGACGATGGAGACGACGAGCAGGGCCAGCAGGAGCGTGAACCACCACGCGCTGAAGACGCGGAAGAGCTGGAGCCGTTCGAGGAACGAGACGGTACCGGCCCCGAGCGACGGCTCGAGGCGTGCCCGGATCCTGTCCATCTGCTCGACGTAGTCGGCCGCGCTGCGGGCGGCGATCGAGGGGAGCTGGGGCAGGATGATCCCGACCACGCCGGAAAGCGCGATCGCCACGATCTGGACGACCGCGAAGCGCACGGAGGTGAGGAGGCCATAGACGCCACGCCCGAGGCTCGCGACCGGGTTCGTCGGCCGGCGCGCGAGGATCGCCGGGGCGCCGTCCGGCAGGGCGCGCGTCGTGGCCACGGGTCAGGCGGGCGCGGGGGTCAGTGGGGCGGCGCCGAATGCCACCGCGGACGTGGCGCGGGCTGCATTGGTCTGGTAGACCGGGACCGACGAGGGCGGCTGATCCACGTGGGGAACCCGCGTCGCCGCCCGGATCGCGCGCGTCGTGAACTCGTCATCCATCGCCGGATCCTACACCGACGCTCGACGGCGCCCGTCCCGCGAAGCCCGCGGACCCCGCGGACCCGGCTTCAGCCCGCGCGGCCCATCTCCCGGCCGACGGGGACCGGCATGCGACGCTCGGCGCCCGGCGGTGCCGGGAGGATGACGGGCGTCATCTCGCCCGGTGCCGCGTACGGCCCCCCGATCCGGTTCTTGCCACGCTGCTTGGCCGCATACATGGCCTCGTCGACCGCATCGATCAGCTGGTCGAGGGTCCCCCCGTCGTCGGGCCATGCCACGAGCCCGATCGAGACGCTCACCTCGACCGGCCCGTCCCGTTCGATCGTGCGCATCGCGGCGACGCCCTGGCGGATCTTCTCGGCCACCACGAACGCGCCGGTCGGGTCCGTCTCGGGCAGGAGCACCACGTATTCGTCGCCCCCGAGGCGCGCGGAGGTGTCGATCCGGCGAACGCCGTCGCGGATGACGTCGGCAACGCCCGCGAGGACATGGTCCCCGGCGCGGTGCCCGTACGAGTCGTTGACCTCCTTGAGGTTGTCGAGATCGGCCATCAGGAGGCAGAAGCCACGCCCGTACCGCGTCCCTCGCTCGATCTCGTGCTCGATCGCGGCGATGATGTAGGCCCGGTTCGCGAGCCCGGTCAGCGCGTCCGTGGTCGACATGCGGACCGCGGCCAGGCGCGTGCGTCGCTGCTCGCGCGCGACGACCATCGCAACATAGGCGAGCAGGATGAGCGAGACGAGGTTGACGCCGACGACCGCGATCAGCCCGACGTCGGGACCACCCGGCACGAGTTCGACCGCGATGGCGGCAAGGTAGCTCGCCGCGGCGAGCACGACCAGGATCACGGTCGCGGCCGGCGGCACGACCAGGGCCGCGCCGACGACGATCAGCACGAAGGCAAAGAAGAACGGGCTCGCCCCCCCGCCCGTCAGCAGCACGATGAGCGTCACGAAGAAGATCGAGACGCCGCCCTCCACCAGGTACTTCGCGCGGCCAAGGGCACCGGCGGGCAGGAGGTCATGGGCAACCAGGACGAACAGGCCGGCAATGCCGAGGATCGCGTAGACGGCCCCCTGCCGGTCCGGCCAGAGGCCGCTCGTGGACACGAGGATCGCCGTGGAGAGGATCCACGCCCAGCCCGCGATCCGCACCACGCGGTCGTAGGCGGCGATCGGGACGCCGTCGCTGACGCCCGCACCCCCGTCGAGCGAGGTCAAGGTCCGGAAGTCGATCGAGGCGAGCGACGCGCCCGCGGCCGGGTGTCGTGCGCTCCACCGCCGGCGCTGGAGGAGGAGCGTCGCAAAGGCGGCGACCAACGCACCGTCCACGACGCCGACCGCGATCAGGCCCAGCACAAGGCCGGCGTTGGACACGCTGCTCCTCTGTCGGGCGTTCGTCCCGGACGCGGTGGTGACGGAACGCCCTGTCGAAGCATTCTATCCGCGGGCGGCCGTTTCCGATCGACCGCGTCGCATTCGCGCAACGCCGATTTCTCGCAGGCTGGCGTCTCAGCCGACGGGAATCCCGGCTCGGAGCATTGCGGCCTCGGGCGACGGTCTGCTAGCGTCCCTCGCGAGGGGGCGGCGCACGCCCCACGCCCATGCCCCCGGAGGTTGCCCGCCGATGTCGCAGCAGGCACAGCCGCGGGTGCGCACGGGCGAGGTGCGGAGCCCGGCAGTGGAGATCTCGGAGCTCGACAAGCGGATCATCGAGCACCTCCAGCAGGACGGCCGGCGCCCCTTCACCCAGATCGCGACGGCCCTTGGCGTCTCGGAAGCGACGGTGCGTGCGCGCACCAATCGCCTCGTCGAGCGCGACATCCTCCAGATCGTCGGGGTCACGGACCCGCTGAAGCTCGGCTTTCAGCAGCAGGCGATGATCGGCGTGCGCTGCGAGGCCTCGGAGCTCCTCGAGGCCGCCGACGTGATCAACGCGTTCCCCGAGGTCGACTACCTCGTCGTCACCGCAGGGTCCTACGACCTGCTCGTCGAGGTCGTCTGCGAGGACAACGAGGCGCTCCTCGCATTCCTGACCGAGAAGCTGCGCCGCGTGCCCGGCGTCCGCGAGACGGAGACGTTCGTCTACCTGCGGATGCTCAAGCAGGTCTACTCCTGGGGGACGCGCTAGCCCGTCGCGGGCGCCCGGCCGAGGACCGGCAGCGGGCGGCCTCCCTCGGCCAGCCAGCAGGCGGCGGCGTGGCCGTTGCCCATGTCGAAGAGGGGCGGCTCCGCGACGCGGCACTTCTCCAGGATCCCGGCGCGTTCCGCCCACGGGCAGCGCGGGTGGAATCGGCAGCCCGTCGGGATCGCGGCGGCGCTCGGCGTCTCGCCGGCCAGGATGTGGCGCTTCGCCCGCTTGCCGGATTCCGGCGGCTCGGGGCTGGGCATGACCGAGACGAGCGCCTGCGTGTACGGGTTGCCCGGTTGGCGGATCACCTGCTCGGCCGTCCCGATCTCCACGATGCGACCGAGGTACATGACCGCGATCCGGTCCGCAATGACCCAGGCGACAGAGAGATCGTGGGTGATGAACAGGTAGGTCAGCCCATGCTCGGTCCGAAGATCGAGCATGAGCTTGAGGATCTCGGTCCGGATCGAGACGTCGAGCATGGAGACCGGCTCGTCGGCCACCACGAGCTCCGGTCCGAGCACGAGCGCGCCCGCGATCACGACCCGCTGTCGCTGCCCACCTGACAGCTCGTGCGGGTAGCGGAACGCGAAGTCGGACGCCGGCCGCAGGCCCGCCGACTCCAATGCCTCGAGGACCCGCCGCTCGCGCTCGTCCGCCCGGGGCGCGATCCGCTGAACCTCGAGCGGCTCGGCCACGAAGTCGTGAATGGTCTGCTTGGGGTTCAGGGTCTCGTACGGGTCCTGGAAGATGAGCTGCACGCGGCGCCGGAAGTCGCGGAGCGCCGAGCCGCCCCAGACGTCGGTCACGTCATCGCCGTCGAGGAGGACGCGCCCAGCGGTCGGGCGGGTCAGCTTGACGATCACCCGGCCGGTCGTGGTCTTGCCCGAGCCCGATTCACCGACGAGCCCCAGGACCTCGCCGCGCCGGATTGCGAGGTCGATGCCGTCGACCGCACGGACCGCGCCGAAGCGTCGTCGGAGGATGGCGTCGGCGAAGCCGCCCCGGACCGGGAAATGGACCTCGAGGCCCTCGAGGCGGAGGATGTCGTCCGTCATCGTGCGAGCTCCGCCGGGGGCGCAGGCGGCGCGCCCGGCGCGTTCGCGCCAGCGACCTCCGGGAGCGGGATCGGCCGCCGCGCGCCGTCGCCGCCGGGTGGGTACAGGTGGCAGGCGACGCGAACGCCGTCCGCGTGCCGCACCTCGTCGGGGACGACCTCGCGGCAGACGTCCATCACGAGCGGGCAGCGCGGATGGAACCGACAGCCGGGCGGTGGGGTCCGGAGGTCCGGCGGCGCTCCCGGGATCGTGCCCAGGAGGCGGCGGTCCGAGTCGAGGTTCGGGATGGCGGCCAGCAGCATCTGCGTGTAGGGATGGCGCGGCTCGCGGAAGACGGTCCGGACGGGCCCCTCCTCGGCCACCCGGCCTGCATACATCACGAGGACCCGGTCGCACGTCTCGGCGATCACCGAGAGATCGTGCGTGATCAGGATGAGCGAGAGCCCCAGCTGCTCGCGGAGCCGCTCCAGCAGCTCCAGGATCTGCGCCTGGACCATGACATCCAGGGCCGTCGTCGGCTCGTCGCCGATCACGATGGCCGGATCGCAGGCAAGCGCCATCGCGATCATCGCCCGCTGCCGCATCCCGCCCGAGAGCTGGTGCGGGTAGGCCGCCGCCCGGTCGCGCGCGATGCCGACCAGCTCCAGGAGCTCCACCGCCCGACGGTTCGCCTCGGCCCGCGGGAGCCCGAGCCGTTCGACGATCGGCTCCGCGATCTGGTCGCCGACGCGGCGGACGGGATTCAGCGCGTTCATGGCGCCCTGGAAGATCACCGAGATCTCGCGCCACCGATAGCGGCGCAGCGCGTTCTCGCTCTTCGTCGCGAGGTCGATGCCGTAGAGCCTGACCGACCCGCCGACGATCTTCGCGTTCGCCGGGAGCAGCCTGAGCAGCGAGAGCGCGGTCGTCGTCTTGCCGCACCCCGACTCCCCGGCGATGCCCAGCGCCTCCCCGTCATGGAGCTCGAAGCTGACGCCGTCGACGGCCCTGACCGTGCCGGACGACAGCGTGAAGTAGGTCCGGAGGTCCTCGACCACGAGGAGGGGCGCGTCCGGGTCGGCCTGCTTCGGCAGCGGCCACTGGCGGCGACGGCGCCCCGCGCCGGGCGAAGCCGGCGGCACGAGCAGGGCGCCCGGGCCACTCGGGCTGCCGGTCCCTGGGTCGCCCGGGGCGTCCGGATCCTGTGGGTCGCGCGGGCCGAGCATCATCGAATCTCCCGTCACCGGGTCGCCGACTTCGGGTTCAGGACGTCGTCCAGGGCATTTCCGACGAGCGTGAAGGCCAGGATGACCACGACGACGCAGACGGCCGGCGGGACGATGTACCACCAGGCGCCCAGCCCGGGCGCGCCCGACTGCTGGGCGGCGTTGAGGAGCTGCCCCCAGGACGGCGCGAACGGATCGCCCAGGCCGATGAACGAGAGTGTCGTCTCGGTGAAGATCGCACCGGCGAACGTCAGGACGGTGTTCGCCACGATCAGGTTGACGACGTTCGGAAGGATGTGGCGCCGCATGATGTGCGCCCGGCTCCCCCCGATGACGCGCGCCCGGTCGACGAACATCCGCTCCTTCACGGAGAGCGTCTGCGAGCGGATGATCCGGGCCGTCGAGGCCCAGCTCGTGAGGCCGATCACGACGATGATCACCAGGAGCGTTGCCCGAATCCCGAAGAGCTCGGCGTCCGTCCCCACGATGTCCAGGATGATCGGCGCCAGGACGATGGCGAGGACGAAGGTCGGGAGGACCAGGAAGAAGTCCGTCAGGCGCATCAGGACCTGGTCGGACCGCCCGCCCAGGAACCCCGACACGATCCCGATGACCGCCCCGAGCAGGATCGTGATGAGGGTCGCCATGAGCCCGATCACCATCGAGACGCGAGCCCCGTGGACGGTCAGGTTCAGGATGTCCCGCCCGATCTCGTCGGTTCCCAGGAGATGCGCTCCCGACGGGGGTTCGAGCGGCCCCCCGGTCGCGGTGGTGACCGTCTGGAGCGCACCCACGAAGAGCTGCGGAGCGAGCGCGAGCAGCGCGAAGAAGACGAGGATCGCGGCCCCGACGACGCCGTCCCTGCGGGACGCGTACCGCCGCGCGAACTGGCGCGCGTTGCGCAGGCGAAGGCGCCAGCGGGCTCCTCGAACGTCGACGGGCGCGACCGGGACGACGCTCACTGGCGCACCCGCGGGTCCAGGTAGCCGTAGACGATGTCGGCCACGAAGTTGGCGAGGACCACCGAGACGCCGAGGAGCAGGAAGATCCCCTGGAGCACCGGGTAGTCACGCGAGTCGAGG
Organism: Chloroflexota bacterium; assembly: GCA_017881985.1. GTDB lineage: Bacteria > Chloroflexota > Limnocylindria > Limnocylindrales > CSP1-4 > CTSoil-043. The sequence continues at coordinate 8,594 of JADGQH010000073.1, forward strand.
GCATCCACGGTCAGCGTCCCGAGGCCCGGCCAGTTGAACACGATCTCCGCCGTGATCGCGCCGCCCACCACGTAGCCCAGGTTGATGGCGATCAGGGTCACGGCAGGCAGGAGCGCGTTGGGGAACGCGTGCGAGCGCAGGATCCTGCCGTCCGTGAGGCCCTTTGCCCGGGCGGTCGCGATGTAGTCCTCGGCGCGCGTCTCGGTGATCGAGGAGCGCATGAGGATCGAGTAGCCGCCGATCAGGCCGAGGCTGATGGTGGCGAGCGGGAGCGCGAGGTGTGACACGAGATCGGTCAGGAACTCGACCGGCCCCGCATACGACGCCCCGGCCGTCAGCATCCCCGAGGTCGGGAACCAGCCCAGCCCGGCAGCGAAGATGATGATGAGCGGCATGCCGATCACGAAATACGGCATCGAATAGAGGATCAGGCTGAGCCCGTTGCCGATCCGGTCGGCCCGCCCGCCTCTCCGCCAGCCGGTGTACGCACCCAGGGCGAGGCCGAGGATGATCGCGATCAGCTCCGCGAGGCCGATCAGCAGGATCGTCGGCCCGAAGCGGTCGCCGATCACCTCCGTGACCGGCTGGCCCTGGAACTTGATGGAGTAGCCCAGGTCGCCCTGCAGCGTGGAGCCGACGAACGCCACGAGCTGGTCGGGGATCAGCGGCTTGTCGAGGCCCCAGCGTGCCCTGGCCGCATCCCGCTGCTCGACGGTCACGTTCGGATTGCGCGGGTTCACCCGGTCCGGCGAGCCCGGCATCATCCGGAAGAGGAGGAAGTTGAGGAGGACGATCATCAGGATCGTGAAGATCGCCTGCGCCGACTGCCGGGCGAGGTAGCGCGCGTTCACCGGCGGAGCTCCGCGCACATTGCTTCAGCCGGGGGCGCGGTCGGGCGCGCGCCCCTTGGGTTGCGGCGGAGGGTCGCCGTTCGACCCTCCGCCATGGCGGTCATGCGGTCGTTGTCGCTGTCGTCGCGGTGGCTACTCTTCGTCGCCCGGTGTCGCCCGCCGGCGACGCATGACGACCATGAGGATGCCGCCGGCGACGACGAGGACCGCGACCAGGATCACGACGTAGAGGATGGTGTTGTCGCCCGTCCCGCCAGCCGGAGCGGTGGTCCCGCCGGTTGCCGATGGCGCGGCCGAGGCGACCGGGGTCGGGGACGCCCCGGGTGCGGTCGTGATGACCGGCGTGGGCGAGGGCACGGCCGTGGCGTCCGTGAGCAGGGTGTACTGGAGGGTGCCATACGTGAAGAGCGGCGTCCCGTTCGCCAGCGGCTGGTTCTGCCAGCCGGCGAAGTGGTCGGTGCGATAGGCCGCCAGGTTCGCGTCGTAGTACAGGATGTCGTAGACCGCCTGGTCGTAGATGAGGTTCTGCATCTGGGCCAGGATCGTCTTGCGCGCGTCCGCAGTGGCGGCCGCGTTCTGCGAGTCGTACATCTTGTCGAACGCCGGGTTGCAGTACTGGCTGTCCGACGACGAGCCGATCGCGTCGCAGCGGAAGATCTGGAGCAGGGCGTTCGGGTCCGGGTTCCCCGACCAGCCCCACAGCTCGATGTCGTAGTTGGCCTTGAAGTCCTTGCCCGCCTCTGGCGGGAGGACGATGTTGCCCAGGGTCGCCGAGTCGTACTGCTGGGCGGTCACCTTGATCCCGAGCTGGCCGTACCAGTCCTTCACGAACTGGGCGGCCTTCGCGTAGGTGTCCTTGGTGTTCGGATAGTCCAGCCGGAGGCTGATGGGCTTGCCTTCCTTGTCCAGGCGCTGCCCCTGGCCGTCCAGCTTGTACCCGGCCGCGTCCAGCTTCTGCTTGGCCATCTCGACATCGAAGGTTCGCGGATGGTCGGGCTCGACGTGCCATGCGCCGAGGACCGGCGGCACGATCGTCGTGCCGACCTCGCCGTAGCCACCCAGGACGCGATCGACCAGGGTCTTCTTGTCAACGGCGTAGCCCAGCGCGTCGCGGAACGCGGGATCCCAGAGCGCCTTCGTGGACGGCCCGATCCCGGGCGTGAGGGTGCCCTTCGAGGCGCCGTACTCGTTGAAGGCAAGCTGGCTCCATCCGTTCGAGCTGCCGACGACCGTCTTGACGTTCGGCTGACTCTCGAGCGCCTTGAGCTGCTCGGGCGTCGCGTCGCGGGCGTAGTCGATCTCGCCCGCCTTGAGCGCCTGGACCATGGTGTCGGCGCCCTTGAAGAACTGGATCACGACCTCGTCGGCGGCACCCTGCGTGCCCCAGTAGTCCGGGTTCCGGACGAAGCGGACGAACTGGCTCGTCTTCCACTCCGCTGCCGTATACGGGCCGGATCCGACCAGCGGCGCCACGAACTTGGCGTCGCCGATCGTCTTGTAGGTCTCCTTGCCCCAGACATGCTTCGGGATGATCGGCAGGTAGACCTGGAGGACGCGATCGGAGGGATCCGTCGTGGTTGCGATCATCGTCTGGTCGTCCGGGCAGCTGACCGCGGTGACTCCGGCGTCCTTCAGGCTTGGGTCGAGGTAGCCGGCCCCGATGTTCGCACCGTCCTTGATCGCTGCAACCGCCAGGCCCCACGAGAAGCACGCGTCGGCGGAGGTCGCGGGCTGGCCGTCGGACCACTTCATGCCGGTCCGGATGTGGAACGTCCACGACTTGCCGTCGGCGGCGCGGGTCCACGAATCCGCAAAGCCGGGGACCGGCTCCAGGTTGGGCCCGAAGTCCACGAGCAGGTTGTAGGTAAGCTGGAAGGCCTCGTACCCGCTGACCAGGAGCGTCTGGTACGGGTTCAGCGCATCGAGGTCCTGGGTTGTCCCCACGCGGAGGACGAGGGGATTGGCAGCCCGCGCCGGAAGCGCGGACGCCGGCACGAGGAGCGCGGTGGCGAGCGCCAGGGCAGACCCCAGGCGGATCGCTCGGTGAACAGCGGACGGTCGCATGCTGGCTCCTTCCTTGGGAGCCGCCGCCCGACGCGGTGGCACCCCTCCCGGTTCCGGCCCTCCTCCGGCAATGGCCCAATGCGAATGGCGTGCGTCGGGACGGTCTCCGAGACAGCCCGTTGCTCGTCCCGATAATGCGCGCTTGCGGACGCCCGGGTTCGTCCTGCTCACCGGTCGTTCGTCCTGCTCACCGGTCCAGGGCTTCGAGGACGGGCGCGAGCGCATCGAGGGACGCGAGCGTGATGGGGTCGACCACGAGCTGCACGTGCGAGATGCCCTGGGCCGCGAAGGTTCGCAGGACGCCGGCGATCTCGTCCGGGCCGCCCGCGACGGGCGGGATCGGCGGTCGGCCGGCCTCGCCCATGAGCCGTCCCGACCCGCCGGGAAGGCGGACCTGCACCGCGAGGGTTCGCGCGACGGAGGCTGGATCGCGGCCCGCGTCGCGGCACGCCGCGTCGACCCGATCGCGGAGCGCCGGCACGCCAGCCGGACGATTGCCGAAGGCATCGAACCAGGCGTTCCAGGCGTCGACGTGCGGGATCGTGATCGCGAGCATCCGCTCCCCGGACGAGCCGACCAGGAGGGGCGGTCCTCCCGGACGCGGCCGCGGCGCGAGCTCGCAATCGCGGGCCGTGAAGTAGCTGCCCGAGAAGTCGATCGCCCCGTCGCGGAGGAGCGTCCGCACGATCGTGAACGCCTCCTCGAACCGACTGATCCGGTGGTCGAACGGGAAGCCGAAGGCGCGGAACTCCGTCTCGTTCCATCCCGCCCCGATGCCCACCACCAGGCGACCACCGCTGATCTCGTCGACGGTCGCGGCCTTCTTGGCCAGCATCGCCGGGTTGTGGAACGCCGTCGCGGCGACGAGGGGACCGATCAGGACGCGCGACGTC
>JADGQH010000284.1 GCA_017881985.1 Chloroflexota bacterium
CGGGGCCAGCGGGCCGGTGTCGGGTCGACCAGCAGCCAGTCGCCGTGACGGAGCGCGGGGACCATGCTCTCGCCGACGACCTCGGCGCGCCACGGTCCGTGCCGCGCGCGGCGCGCGAGAGCGCCCGCGTCCCAGGCGAGCGCGAGGACCGCGGACGCGAGCAGGAACACGCGAAGCCGCCAGGGTCGACCCGTGCGCCCCGATCGTCGCCGGCCCATCACTTCGGCAGGCCGGCCTGGCCGATCACCGGGGCACGGCGCCCCGGTGACGTGATGCGCGGTGCGGGCACGCCGGGGCCTGCCCGGCCGTCAAGGTCGGCTACTTCTTGGTCGCCCAGAACATCTCGGCGAACTCCTTGGTGGCAGCCTCGAGATCGGCTGCCGCCTGCGCGTCGATGCCCTGCTTGTTCTTGCCCGCGAGCTTGAGCAGGTTCCAGACCTTGGTGTGGAGGTCAGGGAACGCCGCAAGGTGCTCCGGCTTGAAGTAGTCGGACCAGATGACCTGGACCTCGTGCTTCACCTTCTCGGCGTGCTGCTCCTTGACGGCCACGCAGCGCACGAACGTGTTCCGATCGGCGACGGCGGTCGAGCCTTCGGGGAGCTTGCCGATCAGCTCCACCATGCGGGCGACGGTTCGCGCCGCCTGGACGGCCTCGGCCGGGTCGTAGATGCCGCACGGGATGTCGCAGTGCGCGAATGCGACTGTCGTCGGGCGCAGCCAGCTGGTGAGTCGAGACATGGGACTCCTCGCTTCTCGTGTCCTGGTCGGTGGCCCGGGGACCTCGCCGCTAGGGTCGGCACCGGCGGCCGCGGCCGCGTGCTCAAGTGTCGGAGCGTGCCGGGAGCCTGTCAAACGTGGCGCGGGTTCACGTACCGGGCACTCGGAAACGCGCCATCTCACCTGAGGTCTGACCCCGCATTAGCCGGCCGGCCGGTGTGGGCCAGCTCCGCCGACCCCCGGAGATTTGCCGCGCCGGTCCCGCCTGGGCGCGTTGTTGAAGAACGCCGCTACAGTTGTTGCGATGCACCGGGACATGCCGGTGCCGATGTCAAAAGGGGGGAATCGATGCTCCGTGACTCCAGCGCGTTCTCAGGCTTCTCCGTCGACGACCTCGAGAAGGCCAAGGCGTTCTACGCCGAGACGCTCGGACTCGAGGTCGTCGATGGCCCCGAGGCGGGCTCCTTGTTTCTCCGCCTCCAGGGAGGCCGAGACGTGTTCATCTACGCGAAGGGGCAAGGCCACAAGCCAGCGACCTACACGATCCTCAACTTCCCGGTGGCGGACGTCGAGAAGGAGGTCGACGAACTCGCGGCGGCTGGTGTGATCTTCGAGCACTACGACATGCCGAGCGGCGAGCAGGATGCCAAGGGCATCTTCCGAAGTGGTGGGCTGGTGGTCGCCTGGTTCAAGGACCCAGCGGGGAACATCCTGGCCGTTCTGCAGCGGCGCTAGAGGGCACGGTCCCAAGCTGGCCGTCAACACCGTCCCGGGAGACACTGACCTGGCGCTGGCGCCGACCTATCCCGTCAGGCTCTCGTGATCGACCAGCTGACCTCGTACACAGAGTTGGACCCGCATCCCGTCGCCGAGTCGGTGCCGGGATGCGTCGTCGTCGTGCTTTAGGGTCCGGCGGCCGTGTTCCGGCAGAGCTCGCGGCCCAGCAGGACGACCTGCTCGAGCGCGACCCGGCCATCGCAGTCGGCGAACACGATGCTACTGGAGACAGAGATTCACCCGCAGGTCGATCCGCAGATCGGATGCAGGTTCGGCGACTGTCACCGTGTCGACACGCGCACCACGATTTGCCGCACCGACTGTGCGTGCCTGATGCTTGCCGCGCTTCTTCCGACGGCTGCAAGCCCGGTCACGAATCTCTTCTACAGGGCCGTCTTCGCGGGGACCACGGATCTCGTCGCTGCGATCAGCAACCAGGTCCGCACGGTCGTTCGCGAGATCGCCATCCTTCGCCCGACGAACGGCGGCGCGGTGAAGCCAATCGCTCGCAACAGGTCTGTCACGTTCACGACGACCGTGCGGCCGGCCCGGCCCGACCTCGCATCGGCGACGGTGAGCTTCTGGTCCTATCGCTGGATGGGCACGTCGTGGGTGCTCCAGGCGAAGCGGACCTCGACCGCCGACGCGGCCGGCCTCGCCACGGCGACCTTCGCGTTCCCCAGCTCCGGCCAGTGGTACGTTCGCTCGATGGCCAACCCGACGCCGTACAACGCGAACAGCGTCATGTCGGCAGTCGAGCGGTACAGCGTCAACTGACGCGAACGCATGGCGCCCGCTCAGGGCGCCCGCTCGCGGCATGACTGACCGGTCTCGCCCGACGCGGGTGAGGCTCGACGCGAACGCCCAAAGCGGATGAAACGAGAGCCTCGGCTATTCGGCCGGGGCTCTCACCTCCGACTCCGCCGCCAGGTCCCGCGTGCCCGGGCTCTCACCTCCGACTCCGCCGCCAGGTCCCGCGTGCCCCGGCTGGAGCAGCTGAACGACGGCGAGCCCGGGATCCACCCCATGCCGCGCGAATCACGGGTGCCTGCGCTCCGAGCGCATCCGAACTCGCCACGCGGTACGCTCTTGCGCGGCCCGCACCACGGCCGCCGGGACCGTGGTGAGCCGATGACGGGGACGAGCCGCTCGTGGCCCGGCCCGCGGCCTGAGGTCCGCCCCGTGAACCTCGTCCAACCTCAGCCCGGGTGGTCGTCCTGTCGAGCTTCGAGCGCCGCTTCGCCCCATTCCGCGTCGACATCGGGATTGCCGTCCCGAGCGTCCTGCGGACGAGCCACCTGCTCGCGATCGGCGCAGCGGGCGTCGCCGTCGTCGTCGCGCTGGCCGCAATCCGGCCGACGCTCGGGCAGCCGCTCGCCTATGACACGTTCGCATCGGTGCTCCATTTCGATCGCCTCGTCAGCGGACGGCATCTCGAGGGAGCCCTCGGAACGACTCCGAAGCCGCTCCTGACGCTCGCGCTCGGCCTCGCCCACGCGGCCGGCGGGTGGCTGCTGGTATCGATCGTCTCGATCCTCGCGTGGGCGAGCGCAGTCGGGCTCGGCACCGCGCTCGCAGCGCGCCTCGCCGGGATCGCGGGTGGGGCCGCCATGGGTGCCCTCCTCGTCACGTCGCCCGCGCTCCTCCTCGAGACGGCGTGGGGCCTCGCGAGCCCGTGGGCGCTCGGCCTCTGGTTCGCGGCCGCGCTCGCGGTGCTCGCGCCCCGCCCGCGATGGGGCCTCGCCGGGCTCCTGCTCGGGCTCGCCACCCTCGCCCGGCTCGAGACGGTGCTGCTCATCGGGCTCGCGCTGGGCGCGGTTCTCGTTCGCAGGCTGGCCGGCCGCGACGGGCAGGGCCGGCCCCGGGAGCGGCCCGCCGGACGAGTCTGGCTGCGCGCAGCCGTTCCACCCGGGCCGTGGCGGATCGGGATCGGCCTCCTCGCGCTGCCCGTGATGCTCGTCCATGACGCCCTGCTGACCGGCGACCCGCTCTATTGGGCGCGTGTCTCGGCGGCCTACGGCGATGCGCTGGCGCGTGCCGGAGCGCTCCCGGATGCGTGGAGCGCCGCGCGGCAGGTGATCGGCGTCCCGCTCGGGCTGCCCATCCTGTCCGTCCTCGCCGTGGTCGGCGTCGTTGCGCTCATCCGTCGACGGGCGTGGCCGATCCTCGTCGCGCTGGTCGCGCTCGGCCCGGGCATGGGAGCGTTCCTCATCGTCATCGCGGCGAGCGGGCGCTTCGCGGATCCGCGCTACCTTCTTCCGATCGAGGTCGCCATCCTCTTCGCGGCGGCCGTCGGGATCGGCTCGCTTGCCTCGCTCGCCCGTGCCCGGTTGCGGCAATCGTGGGACCGCCGGGCGCCCAGGGACCCGCCGGCACACTGGGCGACGCTCGTCCCG
>JADGQH010000074.1 GCA_017881985.1 Chloroflexota bacterium
TGGTCATCCTCTCGTACGTGCCGTTCGTGAGCCCGTACCTCATGCTCTCGCGGTTCGCGGCCGGTCTGGCAGGCCCGCTGGACCTGGCGCTCGCGTCCGCGTTCCTGGTCATCGCGATCGTCATCTGCCTCTGGGTTGCGGCGCGCATCTACGCAGCGGGCGTCCTCACCTACGGCCAGAAGCCGAGCGCCCGCACCCTCTTCACTGCGGCGTTCGCGCACCGCGGGTAGGACGCGGAGCAGCAGCTGCGCATCGTCGCGACCGGGTGATCAGTACGGCCGGGTGCGCAGGTCCGACGAGAAGTCGACGACGCCGCGAAGCCAGGCGAGCGCCTCGGCCCAGCCCTCGAGCGCCTCGGCGTACGCATCGAGGACGCCTGGGACGCGCAGGTCGAACGGGCCGTCCGTGAGGGTCAGGAGCGTCCCGTAGCCAGCCGGCTCCAGACGCACCGAGACCGTTGTCTCCCAGCCTTCGCCCGGCAGCCACGGCCAGCGGAACTCGAAGCGGCGGTCGCTCTCGACGACGGTCACGTCCCACCAGACACGCTGGTCGGGGAAGACCAGGGTGCTCCGGGTTCCCACCGCCAGCGAGCCCTCCACCCGCTGCGGGAACCAGCGGATCAGCTCCTCGGGCACCGTCCAGCAGCGATAGACGCGGGAGGGCGGGGCCCCGAATCGGCGGACCATGTGGACGCGGCGTGCCGCGAGAGAGGCTGCCTCTCCGCCAGACCCGGCCTCAGCTTTCATGAACGGAGGCTACCACTGTCAGCGTCGGCGCCGATGTCCGCGTCCGACGGAACACCATCCGCGGACTGGGAGGAAGCTGGCGCGCGGCGGCGAGGCTTCTTCGGCGCGCCTGTCAGCGCCGGCCACCAATCGCACTTGCAGAGGCCGCGCGGGCAGCCGGCATGTGGCAGCCGGGGCGTACGAAGCTCGGCGGCGATCCGGAAGATGTGCTCGTTGTCGGCGCGACAGGCCTGGCAGCATGCGGCCCCGACGAGCTCCGCGTCACGCGAGACCTGCGCGAGCTTCCGGAGCGTCGCCGCGACGCCCTCGCGATAGAGGGCGACGATCTCGTCCGAAGGCGGGAGGCTGCCGCCCGCCTCCTCGTGGAGTGCGGCGGCCTGTCGCCGCCGGATCTGCGCCACCTCGGCCCAGCGCTTGTCGCGCCGGGCAGCTCGCACGGCACGCTCGGCAGAGACGAGGTACAGGGCCTTCGAGGTCCTGACCGAAGCCGCGGTCAGCGCGGCGTCGGTCAGGCGCCGCCGACGGTCGGCGGGAGCGCCCACTCGCTGCGCAAGCTGGAGCCACGTGCCTCGTTCGCGCGCCCACCGCTGCTGGTCGATGTCGTGGTGCCGTTCCGCTTCGAAGACCTCTACGGCGGCTTCCGTCAGGTAGATCGCACGGCCCTCGGAGTGGCGGACCACGATCTGGCGTCGGCAGCGTGGACACCGTCGCGTGTGCTCGGGAGGCGGGTCAATCGCGACCCCGCAATTCGGGCACGCGACCGACGTGATCGGCTCCAGCGCGATCGGCGGCGGCTGCGGCGTCGCGACCTCGATCTCCGGGTCGACGCCGACTTCTGGATGGTCCAGGCCCAGCAGACGCCGGAGGAATGCGATCGAGACCACCTCGGTTCGTTGGCGCACGTCGGTTCGTTCGCGCACGCGACCCGACTGCCGGTCGGCTCCCGCCGCCGCGGTCGCCGCATCGAATCCACGGGACACCCTGCGACGCGCTCAGGGTACTCCGGGGCTCGACAACCACGGGTTGCTGATTCTGCCGATTCCACGAGCAACGGACCGACACAGCCCCGAAACGTCGGCTCGCGACGTCAGCGCCGCCAGGCTCCCGGCCCACAGCGGCGTCTCAGGCAAGCCCAGGATCCGGCAAGAGCAGGCTCCCCGTGACTGCGACTACGATAGGAGCGTCCCGCCGGTGTTCAGGCCGGTGCCAGGCAACGGAGCCGGCTCAGACGCACTCTGCCCCGTGGCGTGGGCCTCGCAGCCGCCGGCTCTCCGGGCCGCGGATTCGCCCGTCGCGGACATCCATGCAGGACGGAGCCCAACCATGACCGATCAACCTCCCGCCAATGCCGGCCAGGCGTTCGCGGACGCTGCAGACGTCGACGACCAGATCGTCGACGGCGACGCCGCGACGCATCTCGAAGCCCTGGTGTTTGGTGCGGTTGCGATCGGACCCGCGCCTGCCGGGGCGGAGGGGCTCCCGATCGAGCTGGTGGGCCAGCACCTGCGTCTCTCCGGGACGGTGATCATCGGCTTTCATCGCCGGCTGTCCGATTTCGTGAACAATCACGAAGGGCTGATCTCGCTCCGCGACGTCACGGTCCTGCGCCGCAACGGCGACCCGACCAAGGTGACCTCGCCGAACCTCTGGGTCAGCCCGGAAGAGGTGACCCTGATCGGGCAGGCGACGGACGTCGACGAGCGCGAAACGGCGGGCCTGGAATTCATGCAGAAGCGGGCTTTCCAGCTCATCGTGGTCACCCCCGGTCACACCCTCACCGGTGAGGTTCATCTCAATCGTGAGGCCGTCCTCGCTTCCTTCATTGAGTCGCCGAGCCCGATGTGGATCCCGATGACCGACGTCCGGACCCGTTCGCTCGCGGACCGCCGGGTGATCTCGCGGTACGGCTTTGCCCTCGTGAACCGTCGCCACATCGTCGCGGCGACCGAGCTCCAGCCCGGCATGGTCAGAGGGCGCAACGTCCTGTAGCGAGGCGCCGAACGATGGACGGGCGCCCCGTTCCTGCCGGTGTGCCGAGGGCTATCAGCCCTCCGTCGGGGATTCCGCCAAGAGCGTCAGCATGAATGTTGCGCCCGTTGCGGTCGACGCTGCGGCGCCCACGTCCAGGACACCCGCCGCCTGACCGCCGGACGTCCGGTCCAGCGGACACAGCAGCAGGTCGCCGCCGTTGGCGCGCGCCAGCTCGCGCGCGACGTAGAGGCCGAGGCCGGTGCCTTCGGCGCCGAGAAGCGCGCCACGCGCGTAGCGTTCGAACAGGCGCCCGCGATCGTTGTCAGTGATCCCGGGTCCCGCATCCGCGACCCGCATCTGCAGGGTGCCGCCGCCCGCCGGCCGTCGTTCGGCGTCGCCCACCGCGTCGCCGTCCCCGCGGACAAGCGACACGCTTACCGTGATCGGTGACCCTGCACCGTACTTCATCGCATTGTCGAGCAGGCCCCAGATCACCTGGTCCACCTGGTCGGGGTCGGCGAGGGCAAGCCAGCCGCCGGCGCGATCGTCGAGCGTGAACGGGACGCCGGTCGCCCCGAGGGCCTCCCACGCGCGGCGGACGCGCGGCCCGAGCGCGAAGACCTCTGCGACAGGGCGCAGGACGCCAGAATCGAGCCGGCTGACGGTCAGGAGCTGGCGCACCATCCGGGATAGCCGGTCGCTCTGCTCGGCGATGATCCCGAGGCGCCGGTCCGGCTCGCCGGCGGCCGCCTGCTCGCCCGCCAGCTGGTCGGCATTGGCGCGGATGCGCGCGAGCGGCGTCTGGAGGTTGTGGCTGACGCCGCGCAGGAAGTCGTCCTTCGCCGCGTCGAGCTCGCGAAGCCGCTCGTTCTGGTCGGCGACCCGCGCGAAGAGCTCGGCGTTGCGCAGGCCCACCCCGACGACCGCCGCGAACAGCTCGAGGAGGTCCTGGTCGGCGCGATCCCAGCGGGCGGTGGCCGACGCGTGGCCGACGATCGCACCGAGGGGTTCGGCGCCAGCGCGGAGGTCCGCCCGAATGGGCAGCGGATCGCCGGGGACGCGCTCCTCGACGGGGATGCTCGACGGGTCGCCGAGCACGATCCGGGCGTCGATCAGCCCGAACGCGGTCCGAGCATCGGCGATCGCGAGGTCCACAAGGCGGTCCGCGCCCTCGCGCGGCGAGTACGTTCCCACGGCGTCGACCACCCGCGCGACCTGCCGGTTGCGGCGCAGGAGGTCGCCGGCGAGCTGGCCCTGGCGCTCCGCGAGGCGGCCCAGCTCATCGTCCGCGAGGGTCGGGAGCGGCGTGCTCGTGTCGCCGGCGACGATCCGGTCCATCGCCGCCGCGAGCGCCCGGAGCGGCGCGGTCAGGCTGCCGGCGACGACGAAGGCGATCCCGATGCCGAGGAGTGCGGCAATCACGAACGCGGCCAACAGGATTCGGAAGATGTCGCCGTCGGGATCCGCCTGGCCCGTTATCACGAAGAGCACGCCCGCGGCCGCCAATGGTGCGAGCGCGCCGATGAGCACCGCGAGCATGATCCGGATCCGGAACGGGATCATGTCGTGTCCGCCTCCAGCCGATTCGCGTCCGCTTCCAGGCGGTAGCCGACGCCGCGGACGGTGATCAGGTGGCGCGGCCGGTTCGCGTCGGGCTCGATCTTCTGGCGAAGTCGCCGCATCGTGACCCAGACATACGAAGGATCGGCGCCGTCCGTGTCGGCCCAGCCGCGGGCCACGAGCGTCTCGGTCGAGACGGTCTTGCCCAGGTTCGCGGCCAGGGCGTAGAGCAGCCTTGACTCCGTGGGCGTCAGCGAGACATCGGTCCCGTTCACGGTCGCCGCGCGCCGCCCGAGCTCGAGCGCGAGGCCAGGTCCGAGCACGATCCGCTGACCCGGCAGCCGGTCGCCGAGGCGCCGGAGGACGCGGTTGATCCGCGCCCGCAGCTCCGGGTAGTGGTATGGCTTCGTGACGTAGTCCTCGGCCACCTCGTCGAGGAGCTCCGCCTTCGAGTCGGCGGCGTCGATCGCGGTCAGGACGATGATCGGGAGGTCGGCGCGGCCCTTGATCTCGCGCGCGAGGGAGATGCCGTCGAGGCGCGGCATCATCATGTCGAGGAGGACGAGATCCGGCCAGGCGCTCTCCAGTCGGCGCAGCGCCTCGATGCCATCGCGCGCAGTCGCCACGTCGTAGCCGTCCGCGCGCAGCTGCTCGGCCAGGACGACCAGCAGGTTCGCGTCGTCGTCCACGAGGAGGAGTCGCGCCGGGCGTTCGCGGCCGCCCGGCCCGCCGGGGATCAGCACGTGCCGAGGATAGACCACGCTTGTGCGTGAGATGCCGGGGTCGGCGTCAGCAGCGGGCGATGTCGGGAGCGGCGTCAGCAACCGGCGATGCCGGGGTCCGCGTCAGCCGTCGGCCGCCGGTCAGGCAGCCGACCTTCACCGGCACGCGGTCGACCGTGTCACGTCGCCGCCTTCACTCCGCCTTCGGATCGAAGAAGCGGCAGCGCGGGGCGATCGGGCAGCGGTCGCAGGCGGGACGGCGGGCGTCGCAGGTCCTGCGGCCGTGCTGGATCAGCAGGACGTGGGCGGCGTAGAACTGGTCGGCCGCCAGGAGGTGGGCGTAGATCTCGTGCTGCTCGTCGGGTCCGGCCTTCGGCGGTGCGAGCCCGATCCGGCGGCTCACCCGCTCGACGTGCGTGTCGACGGGCATGAGCGGCATCCCGAAGCAGAACAGCAGCACGATCGACGCGGTCTTGCGACCGATCCCCGGGATCGCCACTAGCCAGTCTCGGGCGTCGCGGGGCGGCAGCGCGGCGAGGAAGCCCAGGTCGTAGCCGCCGCTCCGTTCGCGGATCGTGCGCAGTGCCGACTGGATCCGGGGCCCCTTCTGGTTGGCAAGCCCGCCGATGCGGATCACCTCGATCAGGGCGCCGATATCGGCGTCCTCGACGGCCGACCAGTTCGGGGGCGCCCCGGGTGCAAGGCCGACACCACCCCAGCCCTCCGGGGGTGCCTCGGTCCCATCGGGCCCGACCACGCGGTGGGTCGTGACCGGCCCGCCCGACGGCCAGGCCACTCGGAGCGCCTCGAACGCGCGCTCCGAGTTCAGATCGGCGGTGTTCTGGGACAGGATCGTCAGGACCAGCTCGCTCACCGGGTCGAGGCGCTGCGCCGGGGCCGGGACGCCGTAGAGGCCGCCGAGCCGCTCAATGACGAACGCGGCGAGCCCGGGCCGGCGGCGCCGAAGGCTGCGTGCCCATGTCAGGGCGGGGTCGGGCCGACGGCGCGAGCGGGGCAGTCGCGCCGTCACGCGCGCTCCTCGAATTCGGGAACTGGGTCGTCGAAGTTGTCATGGATGATGACCCGCCCACGATCCATGCCCGGCACGCGCGCCTGGCGCACGCCAGAGCCAGACAGCCCCTGCCCGATCCCGACGAGCCGCGCGAGGCGCTCGCCGCAGCGCTCGACGGGCGCGGTGCCGGCGGCCATGGCCTCCTCCACCGACTGCGGTCGCTCTGACACCGGGACGGTGATCGCGCCCACGGCCGCGAGGGCCGCGATCCCGTCAGGCTCCACGCCGCCGCCGACGGCGATGCACGCGACCCGGGCCGCGGCCGCGCGCTGGGCCACGCCGAGCGCGGTCTTGCCGAACGCGGTCTGGCCGTCGATCCGGCCCTCACCGGTGAGCACGAGATCGGCCCCCGCGAGCGACGCCGCAAAGCCCGCCGCGTCCATCACGAGCTCGACGCCGGGCAGGATCGCGAAACCTGCGAAGCGGTCGCGCAGGCAGGCGAGCCCGAACGTGGCCCCGCCGGCCGCGCCGGCTCCGGGCGTGTCGCGCTCTCGGCGGCCGGACGCGGCCTCGAGGGCATCCGCCCAACGGCCGAGCGCCGCGTCCAGTTCGCGTATGTCGGCCGGGCTTGCGCCCTTCTGGGGTCCGTAGACGGCAGCCGCGCCGCGCGGCCCCAGGAGCGGGTTCGTCACGTCGCACGCGATTCGGAGGGAAACCTCCGCGAGGCGCGGGTCCAGCTCCTCGAGGTGGACGGACACCGCCGGCTCGATCGTCATCGCGAGCCCGAGCGCCGCGAGGATACCGAGGCCGCCGTCCGTGGTCGCGCTGCCACCGACACCCAGGTCGATCCGCCGGACCCCCGCGTCGAGGACCGCACGGAGCACCTCGCCGGTCCCGTACGTGGAGGCGCCCGCGGGATCCCGCTCGGCCGGCGACAGTCGCGAGAGGCCGGATGCCGCCGCGAGCTCCACGACCGCGCGGGTCCCGTCGGTGCTGCGGAGCCACCTCGCCGTGAGCGGCCTGCCCAGCGGGTCGTGCGCTTCGGCGTCCTGCCACGTCCAGCCGCCCGCGGACTCGATGGCGACGAGCGTCCCCTCCCCGCCGTCGGCGAGTGGCGCGAGGACCAGGCGATCGTCCGGGCGGGCACGCGCCCAGCCAGACGCGAGCGCGCGCGCGACCTCGACGGACGTCAGCGACCCCTTGAAGGAGTCGGGCGCGATGAGGACGGTGAGTGGGCGGCCGGGCTGGCGCACGGCCGCCGGTCGGCCACCAACGGCTGCGGGGTTCGCGGCCCCCGGGCGGCCCATGGCGCCGACATCCGTGCCGGCGCCCGGCCCGACGTCTTCCGCCGGCACGCGCTATCCGGCCTCGTGCGCGGCGCGCTTCTCGAGGTACTCCGGGATCCGGACCATCGGCGGGCGTTCGCGGTCGGCGAGCTCGATGACCTCGAGGCCCAGCCGGTCGGCACCCGAACGAGGCAGCTTCATCGTCGAGCCCATCTCCGCGAAGAGCCGGGCGCGGCGGCGCTCCTCCAGCCGCTTCATGACGGCCTGGATGATCACGAAGCTCATCCGCGAGAGCCCCTCGAGCTCCTGGTTGCGGTGGATTCGCCGCTCCAGGTCCACCTGGCCCAATGCCTCGAGGCCGGCCCGCTCCGCGATGTCGATGAGGTGCCCGATCTCCACCGCGTAGCCGGTGAAGAACGGGATCGACTCCAGCAGGCTTCGACGCCCCGCGTACTCGCCGGCGAGCGGCTGGATGAACCCCGAGAGGTCCGGGTAGAAGAGGTTGATCAGGGGCCGCGCGACGAGCTCGGTTACGCGGCCCCCGCCGCCCTCCCGCAGCACGCCGCCCTCCACGATGGGGCGCTGGTAGTAGCCCTTGACGTACTGGATCCGCGGCTCGACGAGGAGCGGGCCGAGCGTTCCGTAGGCCATCCGCGGGTGCCAGTTGCGGACGTCCGTATCGCACCAGACGACGATGTCGCCGGAGGACTCGTAGAGGCTCTTCCAGAGCGACTCGCCCTTCCCGCGGTAGGAGCCGTAGCGGGTCAGCACGTCCGCGTGCTGCACGACCCGGGCGCCCTCGCGGGCCGCGATCTCGCACGTCCTGTCGTCGGATGCTGAGTCGATCACGAGCAGCTCGTCGACGAGCGGCACGGCTTCCATGAGCAGCATCCGCGCACGACGCACGATCGGACCGATGGTCGCGCCTTCGTTCAGGGTCGGTAAGATCAAGCTGACGGTAACGCCCTGCTTCTCCTTGAGCGCGACGAGGCGTCGCAGGTCGCGGAACTCGGCGTGGTGGAAGTTCGACTCGCCGAACCAGCGCTCGACCCGTGCGGGCACGGCCCGGGATTCCTCCGCGGCTCGCTCGGCGGCGGCAAGTGACTCGGCCCGGGCGGCGAGCTCCTCGAAGGTGGCCGTGTCGATCCGCTCGCGCGTCTTGACCACGATCACGGGCGGCTTGGCGCGCGCGGCGATGGTCTCCGGAAGGACGCCGAACAGGAAGTTGTCGACGACCGAACCCTCGGGCGCCGCGGACGCACCCATGATCACGAGGTCGGACTTGTCCGCTTCGCGAAGGATCGCGTTCCGGACGTTCGGGGCCTCGCGCAGGAGCCCGTCGGCATGGCCGCGCACGTGCTGCTTCAGGAAGAGGGCCAGGGCATGCTCCGCCTGGGTCCGGACTGCGGGGGTCAGGCCGGGCGGTACGACGTGGAGAACCGTGACGCGGGCGCCGTGCCGGCGGGCGAGGGCGTCGGCGAAGTCGAGGGCAAGCTCCGCGTGCGGTCCGCCGCGGACGGGAACCAGGATCCGGCGGATCTCGGTCATCGGGCGCTGCTTGACGACGGCGATGTCGCACGGCGACTCGCGGACCACCGCGTCGATGGTCGGGCTGAAGACGGAGGCCGCCGGGATCGCCGCGTCGCCGTTGCCGGATCCTGCCTTCGCCGCGCCTCTCGCGCCTCCCGTGGAACGACCGCCGACGCGGCCGCCCCAGCCGAAGATGACGAGGTCCGCCTCGAGCTCGATCGCGGCCTCCACGATCCCCTCGGCGGCGCGGCGCCCGATCCGGACGACGGGCCGGACGTGCGTTCCCTCCGGCGCGTAGTCGAGCACCTTCTGGAGCAGCCTGCGTGCCTGGCGCGCCTTCGTCGCGCCCTCGGAGAGCGGCATCTCCTCGGGGACCTCCACGATCCCGAGCGCGGTCAGCTCGCCGGAGCGCGGATCGAGGAGCGCCGCGCCGATGCGGATCAGCTCCTCTGCCGTGGCGGGGTTCGCGACCGGGATCAGGATCCGGCCGGGGAGCGGCGGCCGGGGCGTCATCCCGCGGCCTCGCCGGCGCGGACGCTCGGCGACGCGGCTGAGGCCGTTGCATCCGCCGCGATGCGCGCCTGCTCCGCCGCGTTCCAGCGCTCGACGAGATATGGCTTGCGAAGCTCGAAGGCGCGCGCCTGGCGCTCCACTCGTTCCTCCGCGTCAGCCTGGCCCAGGTGACGGGCTTCCACGATGAGGCTGCCGACACGCCCGAAGTAGAGCGGCACGAGCGCGGCGACGAGCGTCTCCAGCGGCAGGACCTGCTCGTGAGCGGCAACGACGAGGTCATACACGATGCCCGCCCACAGCTCGTCCGGGAAGCAGTAGGGCGCAACCGCCTCGGACATCTCGTCCGTCGAGACGTGATGGTCCGGCCCGGCCTCGCCGCCGAGGCCGAGACGCCTCGAAGCCGCCTCGGCAAGCTCGCCCGCCACCTCCGAGATCTCGATGGCGGCGGTCGCGTGGTTCGGCGCGAGCATGGCCCGCCAGGTCGGCGCGAGCGTCAGGCGCCCGGCGTCGAACTCGGAGAGCAGGCGCAGCGTGTTGACGTGGAGCGGGGTCGGCTCGACCCAGCGCTCGAAGCCGTAGGCGGGGATCTCGTGGCTGGCATGGACGTCGAGCCAGGCCTCTGGGTGGCGGCCGGCCATGGCGAGGATGGTCCCGACGACCTGGCGGAACATCGGCCCAAGGTCACCCGAGGGGTCCTTCGGGTCGTGGATCTTCGCGCCGAGTCGCGCCTCGCAGACGGCGAAGCCACCGGTGAGCGCGTGGGTCGTCATCCAGATGTCGATCCCGAAGCGGCTCACCTCCGGGGTCCAGTCGTCCTGGGCGAGGTAATGGCGCACGAGGTCGCCGGAGACCCCGAAGTCGCCCCCGATCGGCTGCCGGATACGCCGGCCGTAGAGCGCCCGCGTCAGCGGATAGGTGACGGTGTTCGTGATGGTGCCGTCGTACTTGTGGCGTGCGTAGAGCGGTGTAACGAAGTCGAAGCCGCCCTTGAGGATGGGGCCCGAGAGCAGCTCGACCCACTCGGGGCCGATCGAGCGAAGGTCGGAGTCGACCACCACGAGCGCGCGAACCTCGAGCGCTGCCGCGATCTCGAAGATCGTGTGCAGCGCCGCCCCCTTCCCGCCGATCCCGTTCACCTCGGGATAGGTCAGGGTCAGGCGCTCGAGGCGGTTCGTGGGCCGCACGAGCAGGATCCGCTCCACGTAGTCGGGCGGCTCGGTCTCCGCGACGACGCGCTGCGTCCCGTCGGGCGAGCCGGCGTCCGCGTTCACGAGGAGTGGTCGAAGGTCAGGGAAGTACTGGACCAGCCCGGCCTGCGCAGCACGCACGACATGGCCGATGGTCGCCGCGTTCTTGAAGCTCGGGATGCCGACCATGATGTCGGCGTGTCCCAGGCGCTGGAGCTCGGCCGTGATGGCCGGGGTCAGGAGGGAAGCGGGCACGGACGCACCGTACCACGACGGCCGGGATCGTCAGCGGCGCGGCATCGGCGTCATGCACCAGTCGTCGTTGGCGCTGCCGGGGAGGTAGCGGCTGTTCGCGGCCTTGTAGGCGAGGCCGCCGAAGCCGAACGAGCGCCAGGTGATGATGAACGTACCGGCCGGCTCGCGAACGTACGGGGTCCGTCGCACCAGGTCGCCCTCCCCGAGCGCGCTCTCCAGCAGCCGCTTGCGCTCCAGGAGCGGGATCTCGAACAGGGGCTCGCCGTCGAGCTCGACCAGGTCGACCGCGACGAACGCGATCGGCGCGTCCTCGAGGCGCTCCTTCTCGCCGGCCGCCCGGCCAAGGTCGGTTCGACCGGGACGACCGCGCCCGCCCAGGAGCTCGGACCCCTGCCGGCCAAGGAAGAACTGGCTCGTATGCTCGCTGAGCGACGGGATCTCGCTCGTCACGATCGCGCGACCCTCGCTCGCGCGCGTCGCCTGGTCGGTGAGGTAGCCATCGACAATGGCGCTGTCCGCGGCGAGCGCGGCGAGCAGCGCGTGCGCGATCGGCGCGTGGTCCCGGGTCAGGTCGTCGCCGCTCGAATCGCGGATCGCCGCCCGTGCCGCGGCGATGTCGAGATGAGCGAGGACCCGGACGCCGTCCCACGCTGGTTCGATGACGGGATCCGAGACGTCCTTGACGCGACGATTCCCGAATGCCTGCGGTCGCAACGCGCGCGGGTCTCGGTTCATGGTCGGGATCATACGCGCCGGTCGTAGCGGCCCCGGCGGACTGCTCGCGCGAGCGAGCTCAACCCGGCGCGACCCGGCGCGACGCGACCCGAACGCACATCCGGGGAGCCCGCATGGAGCGCACGGCGGGGGTGCCCCAGGCGCACGAACGCCCCGGCCAGGAGGACCGGGGCGTCCAGGGCGCGTGCTCGAGGCTTTGCGACGAGCCGAGCACCGAGCCGGGATTCAGGCGAGGCGGTGTGCCATCTCCACGCAATCGACCGTGCATCCGCGCGCGTCACGACCAGCGTGGCCGGCGAAGTGCCACCACGTGCGAGCGCCGCCGAACCCGCTGTCGTCGACGCTGTCGCGGGTCGTCAGGCGGCAGCCGCAGGCGTCACACACGACCGTGCCGGTCTCGAGCCGGCTCGCGACGGCAACCTGGCGCGGCATGCGCAGGTGGGAGGAGATGGAGGCCTGCAGTTCGAGTGCGCTCATGGCTTCGTCCTCAGCTGGGCGGTGGCCCGCAGGACAGCGACGCGGCCAGCAGGCCTGCCGCCGGGGACAGCGTCCCGGGAGGATGACCGTACCTGCAGACCTGCGCCCCGGTCAGTGACGCTCGGGGCCCGCTTCCGTTTCGATTCGGTTGCAGGCAAGGCGCCGGTGCGTGCGGGTCACGTTCGGGCTGCTGCCGCGCCGACCCCGCGCTGCGTCCAGCCTGCTGCCGCGCCGACTGCGCGCCGAACGGGTCGCGTCGCCCTGGCCTGCGACCGGTCCGTGGT